>JAYKJB010000011.1 GCA_035285325.1 Candidatus Sericytochromatia bacterium | reverse complement strand
TGATTCCACACCCATGACACTTACCGACACCCTCAACCGCCCTCTGCGCGACCTGCGCATCTCGGTCACCGACCGCTGCAACTTCCGCTGCGTGTACTGCATGCCGCGCGAAGTATTCGATGCCGATTACCCCTATCTGCCGCACGACGCGATTCTCACCTTCGAGGAGATCGCGCGCGTCGCGCGCCTGTTCGTCGGCCTGGGCGTGAAGAAGATCCGGCTCACCGGCGGCGAGCCGCTGGTGCGCAAGGACCTGCCCAAGCTCGTGGCGATGCTGAAGTCCCTCGGCCCGGTGGTCACGCTCACCACCAACGGCTCGACGCTGGCGCGGCAGGCGCGCGCGCTCAGGGACGCCGGACTCGACCGGATCACCGTGAGCCTCGATTCGCTCGACGACGCGACCTTCCGCCGCATGAACGACACCAACAACAGGACGATCATCGACACCAACGACAAGACGATCGTCGACACCAACGACAAGGCGATCGTCGATACCAATGACAAGGCAATCCTCGACCCGGTCTTTCTGAGAACCGATGTGCCCTTGGCGGGGGCCATGCTATTCCTGGCTGATGCCAGTGGGGCGCCCCTGCCTGGCACTCAGATGGTCATGAGTGACCAGAACGGGAACTTCGCCTTCCCGGGGGTGCCATCAGGCTTCACCGTGATGGTGGTGGCTCAGGCCCGCCACAAAACGGGACGCCTGGCCCAGTTCAAGACCCTGGCCCGTGGCCAGGGGCAGCCGGCTGCCGTCGATACCGGCTCGACCCTGGCCACCTCGGCCCTGCTGCGCGATGGCGGCGGGCGGTTGGGGGACTTCTCGCCCCAGCAATTCCAGCGCTTGCGCGCCAGCATCAACGAGGACGTGCGGCAGAACGGGGCGCCCGACCTCTCGGATGAGAAGGCCGTCTCGACACGCTTGGACCAGCTGACGAGCAATGTGGGCGCGCTGCGCGAAGACGTGCAGGCGCTGCGCGCAGAAATGCAGAAGAAAAACGAGGCGATCGATGCCCTGCTGGCTGCCCTCAAGGCGCGGCCGCCGTTGCCGAGCCCCGCTGCCTCCGCCACGGCCGGGCCGATGCCGGCCCCCCGTCCCTCGCCCGTTTCAAGCGCATTTCCCTCCCAGGCGCCCTCGCCCCAGCCCTCCGTGCCGGGGGCCGGCCTGCCGGCCAGCGCCGAACCGCTGCGCGCCACGCCCACACCGGACCCGGCGCTGCCGTTGTCGCCCTCGCCGAATTCATCGCGAGCCACCCCCACTCCGACGCCCCTGCTGGTGGTAACAACACCCCCGCCGGACCTGGTTCGACCGCTGCCAACGCCCACGCCGACCCCCGCGCCCGCCCGGGCCACCCCCACCCCCACACCGGTGCGCGCCACGCCCACGCCGACCCCGACGCCGCCGCTGCGACGTTGAGACCAGCTGCCAGGCCCCATCGGCGAGTCAGGCTGCCGAGGCGCTTCGAACGGTTGGCACTTCGGGTACATGGTTGATTGGGCTCCCAAAAGGCCTCGTCGAGTTACCCAGCGGTTCCGATCCACGCGGGAGGTGAACCTTGTCGAAAATCACGTCGTCGGGTTCTCTGGTGGCCAAGCTTGCGGCAGCGTCTGCCCAGGGTAAGACGGCCTCCGCGGTGAGCGGGGATGGCAAGCCGCCACGTGCGGCGGAGCAACCTCCCGTGGCCGTTGACGCGCCGGAGGTGACGGGCGACCGGCTGACGCAGCAAGCGGAGGCATCAACAGCCTTGCAGGCAGCAGCCCAGGCCGATTATGGCGAATTGCCATTCGACGGCGCCGCTTCTTCGGCCACCCTGGCGCCTGCGAGCAAGGCGCGCCTGCTGGAACTGGCAGAGGCGGATTCGCAACTGCTCGCAGCCATCGAGGAAGCTGACCGTCGTGGCCTGCTGACTCAGACCGACAGCCTGGGGGTCACCCTCCACGAACGGCTCCAGACCTTTCTCAAGGAAGATGAAACGGCCATCCTGGAACTGGCGAATGGCGTATTTCCCGGCGAGATGGTGCCCCGGCATCGCGAACCGGCCCGGGAGGATGACCCGCCTGCCAGTCAACCCAAGCTCGGGGGACTTCTGAACGGTGCGGAGCGTCGGGAGGTCGCCACCGCCGTCCTCAATCAGATTCTGGTGCCTGGCAACATCCGGCAGATGGGAGACAATGACACCTGCGTGGCGGTCAACGCGCAGATGCTCTGGGCCGTGAGCGAGCCGGCTGAATATTTCCGGGTGGCCTCGGCGCTGGTAGATGAGGGCAAGGTCTCGTTCAAACGCAAATCCCGAAACGAGGATGGCGCGAAGGAAAAGCTGAAGCTGAATGTGGACAAGGGGCTTGATGGGAAAAAGAACTCCAAGTATTTCAATGCGCAGGGCCTCGACGCGAACGGCCTCGTCAACGCGGCGATGCAAACGGCGCTGACCGCCTTCTCCACCGGCAAGTACTTTGCCCAGAGCGATGAACGCAAGTCGGGTAAAGGCCCCAAACAGTCCAATGATGGCCTTTCGCGGGTGGAAGCCACCCAGCTTCTGCGCAAGCTGACAGGCAGCACACCTGTCTTCGCGACCCAGGATCCTCAGGCGCTGGCCAGCTCACAGGCTTTGGTGGGGGCCCAGGCTGACGGCACGGAGCCGGATGGATACTTTCACAGCGTGCAGACCGGGGTGGCGAAGCTGCAGCGTCGCCTGGAAACGGATCGCCGCGCCAGCGTGGCGATCCGGTCACCCGAAGGGTCGCAGGCCTATGCCCACCTGGTCAATGTGCTCGGGATTTCGGACACGGAGGTGCGCTTCCTCGATGGCCTGGGTGAGCATGTGCTGGCGCGGGAGGAATTCGAAGCCCTGATGGACCTCGACCCGGGCAGGATGGCAGAGGGCGGCATCGGCGGTTGGGTGGGGCTCTCGTCCTATGCCTATTCTTCCGGCGGGCGCAGAACCTACTAGAATGTCGGCCCTGCTCCAAGGCAACGCGGCGCTCGTCCCCCAAACCTACTCGTAGCGCAGGGCGTCCACGGGGTCGAGCCGGGCGGCTTTGGCGGCCGGATAGATGCCGAAGAAGACGCCCACCGCGGCTGAAAAGACGAAGGCGCCCACCAGGGCCAGCGGAGAGAAGACGAAGGGCAGGCTGGCGGTCAGCGAGACGATCCACAGCACCAGCAGGCCACTCGCGATGCCGACGCTGCCTCCCACCAGGCTGAGCGTGCCGGATTCGATCAGGAACTGACGCAGGATCGCGCCGGTTTTGGCCCCCACCGCCTTGCGGATGCCGATCTCCCGGGTCCGTTCGGTGACGGACACGAGCATGATGTTCATGATGCCGATCCCGCCTACCAGCAGTGAAATCGCCGCAATGCCGGCCAGCAGGACGGTGAAGGCGCCCGTCACGGCCGTGACGGTCGAGAGCACGTCGGCCTGGGTCTGGATGCGGAAGTCGTCCTCCTTGCCGAACCCCAGGTGATGCCGGCGGCGCAGCACTTCGCGGATGCGTTCGTCGCTGACTTTCAGCAGGTCTTCGTGGGCGACGCGCACCAGCACGGAGTTGAGCCGCTCGCCCGTCTCGACGATGCCATGATAGGCCCGGATCGGCACGAAGGCCTGCTCATCGACCGAGCCGAACAGACCGCCGCCTTGGGGCGCCAGCACGCCCACCACGCGAAAGCGACGCTCGCCGATGCCCACCCGCGCGCCGAGGGGGTCGATCAGCCCCTCCTTGAACAGGTCGTCAGCCAGGCGCGAGCCCAGCACGATCACGCGCGCACCCGTGCGCGCTTCCTGTTCGGAGAAGAAGCGGCCACGCCCCTGCTTGAGCGCCCGCACCGTCACCACCGTCGGATCGCAGCCCAGCAAGGTGCCGCCTTGCAGCTTGCTCCCTGCGCGAAAGACCTGGGTGCCGAAGGCGCTCGGGGAGACGGCGTCGATGCCCGGCAGCGCCATCAGGGCCTCGGCGTCGGCGAGCTTCAACGGCGCCGCGTTGATGTTGGGGGGGCCCATGTTCTTCTGCGACTTCGGGTTGCCCGGCGTGATGATCAGGACCCGCGCGCCCAGGCCCTGGATCTGCCCCGTGATGTAGCTCTGCGACGCTTGCCCCAGGCCGATCATGACGATCACGGCAAAAACGCCGATGATGATGCCGAGCATGGTCAGGCCCGCCCGGACCTTGTTGAGGAACAGGGACTCGAAGGCGTTACGGATTGCTTCCTGGCTGCGCATGGGCGTCCCTATTCGTATCGCAGCGCGTCGACGGGGTCGAGCCGGGCCGCCTTGAAGGCGGGGTAGGCGCCGAAGAACACGCCCACGGCGGCCGAGAAGACGAAGGCGCCAACCAGGGCCAGCGGGGAGAAGACAAACGGCAATTTGGCCCAGCTGGTGATGCCCCAGATCGCCAGCAAGCCCAGCCCGATGCCGAGCGTGCCTCCGGCCAAGCTGACGGTGCCGCTTTCGATCAGGAACTGGCGCAAGATCGCGCCCGTCTTGGCTCCCACTGCCTTGCGAACGCCGATCTCGCGGGTTCGTTCGGTCACGGAGACGAGCATGATGTTCATGATGCCGATGCCGCCCACCAGCAGCGAGATCGCCGCGATGCCGGCCAGCAAGACGGTGAAGGCGCCCGTCACCAGCGAGACAGTGGCCAGGATGTCGGCCTGGCTTTGAATCTTGAAGTCGTCCTCATCGTCGCCCCGCAGGCCGTGGCGGCTGCGCAGCAGCTCGCGCGTCTGGTTCTGCACGGCCGGCAGCAGTTCGTCGCTTTCGACCTTGACCAGCACCGAGACCAGGCGATCGCCCGTGTCCGTCAGGCTCTGCATGGCGCGGGTGGGGATGAAGCCCAGGTCGTCGGTCGAGCCCAGTGCCGCGCCGGTGCTGCCGGCCAGCACGCCGACCACGCGAAAGCGCTGCTCGCCGAGGCGCACACGCGTCTCCAGCGGTGAGCCCAGCGTCTCCTTGAACAGGTTGCTGGCCAGCGAGGGCCCGATCACGATCACCTTGGCGCCCGTGCGCCATTCGGTGTCGCTGAAGAAGCGTCCCTCGGCGATGCGCAGGCCCCGCACCGCCTGCGCGTTGGGGCTCGTGCCGACCACCTGCGCGCCCACGCTGGTCTTGCCCACGCTGATCAGGCCCTGGAAGAAATTCTGGGGCGAGGCGAAGCGCACGCCGGGCAGGCGCTGCAGGGCCAGCGCGTCACTGATCTTCAGCGTCTGGGCGCTGCTCAGGCCGCCGCCCCCGAAGCCTCGCTGGGTGCGCGGGTTGCCCGGCGTGACGACCAGCACGCCCGCGCCCAGGCCCTTCACCTGGTTGGTGACGTAGGCCTGAGAGCCCTGCCCCAGGCCAATCATGACGATCACGGCAAAGACGCCGATGATGATGCCGAGCATGGTCAGCAACGAGCGGACCTTGTTCAGTACCAGCGCCTCGAAGGCGATCGCCCCGTACGTCTCCGCGCGCATGGTCAGGCGAGCCGTTGCTGGGCGACGGGTTGATCGTCGACCAGGCGTCCGTCCTGCATGCGCAGCATGCGCCGGCAGTAACTGGCGACTTCGGGTTCGTGCGTCACCACCAGCACGGTCATGCCGTCGTCGTTGAGCGCCTGGAACAGGCGCATGATCTCGATGCCGGTGCGGGTGTCGAGTGCGCCGGTCGGTTCGTCGGCCAGCAGCAGTTGGGGCCGGTTGACGATCGCCCGCGCGATCGCGACGCGTTGCTTCTGCCCGCCGGACAGCTCGTTCGGGCGGTTGACCAGGCGATCGCCGAGCCCGACGCGCACGAGCGCCTCCCGGGCCCGGTCGCTGCGCACCCGCGGCGGCACGTCGGCATACAGCAGCGGCAGTTCGACATTCTTCAGCGAGCTGTAGCGGGGCAGCAGGTTGAAGCTCTGAAAGACGAAGCCCAGTTCGTGGTTGCGCACATCGGCCAGCTGGTCGTCATTCAGGTCGGCCAGATGGCGGCCGGCCAGCCAGTAATCACCAGTGGTTGGCCGATCCAGACAGCCGATCAGGTTCATCAGGGTCGATTTGCCGGAGCCGGATGCCCCCATGAGCGCCACCATCTCGCCGCGTTGCACCGTCAGCGCGACGTCATGCAGGGCGTGGTAAGGCACCGCGCCGCCGTAGATCTTGTTGATGCCGACCATCCGAATGACGGTCTCAGGCTGCGGCGACACGGCAGTCTCCTAGCGGCTGGGGCCTGGACTCGGCGCCACCGCCCCGTTGTAGGCCACCCGCTCACCGGCGCTGAGGCCCGATTTGACCTCGACGTATTCGAGCGTCGTGATGCCGGGCGTGATGCGGCGCTCCACCGTGTTGCGGCCTTCGATCACCTTGACGACGTAGCCGTCCAGCTTGCGCTCGACCGCGCCGACGGGCAAGGCCAGCACGTTGGGAATTTCCCGCACCACGATGCGCGCGTCCGCGCTCATGCCCGGCTTGATGCGGGACAGTGGGTCGGCGAAGCGCACCTCGACGGGAAAAATCTGCACGTTGCCGCTGCCGGTCACGCTGGCCCGACTCACGTGGGCGATCGTGCCGGTGGCGGGTTCGTCGGGGTAGGCATCGAAGGTCAGGCTGACCAGCCCGCCGCGCTTCAATTTGGGGACGTCGAGTTCATCCACCGGCAGGTCCACCTTGAGCGCGTCCAGATCCTGGAACTGGGCCAGGGGCGTGCCGGGCGCCACCCAGGCGCCCGGTTCGACCAGCCAGTCCGTCAGGGTGCCCGCGAAGGGGGCGCGCACGGTCGTGCGGGCCAGCGCATCGCGGGCCAGCGCCACGGCCGCGCGGCCCTGGCGGCCGGCGTTGCCCACGGCCGTGAGGGCCTGGGCATAGGCATTCTCCGCGTTGATGACGGGAGCGCCCAGGCGCGCCCGCGCCAGCTCCTGCCGGGCGAGCCGCTCGTCGATGCGGGCCTGGGCCAGTTGCTGACGCTGCTGCTCGGCCGCCTGGGCGGTCACGCCGCCTTCGGCCAGCAACCCCTGGGTGCGGGCGCTGTCCTGCTCCAGCTGGCGCACCAGCAGCTGGGTTTTCTCCAGGCGCTCGCTCAGGCTACCCAGCGTGATGTCCTGGCCGTGCAGCACCTCCTCGCGGCTGGCCCGCACGCCGGCCAGCTGGGTATCGGCCTGTCGCTGGGCCGTTTCGGCGTTGGCCAGGGCGCTTTCGAGCTGCAACCGGGCCTGGGTATCGTCCAGTCGCAGCAGCGGCAGGCCGGCACTGGCGCGCTGATTCTCCGCCACCAGCAAGCGGTGTACGGTGCCGGTCACCTCGGCCTTGAGCGTGACGGCACGGGCCGGCATGACCATGCCGCTGACCTCGACGAGATCCTGCAGGGTGCGGGTTTCCACCAGCACGGACGGCGGCGCCTTGCGCCAGGGCTGCCAGGCCACCAAGGCTGCGCCGCCCAAGACGAGGACGGCCAGACCGGTCAACCAGACAGGGCGTCGGGTGAAAATGGAAACAGACTCGGACATCCGCTGGCCCCCTGAGGTGCAACAGCTTACCACGCCACGGGCCGCGCTGCTGTCGGCCCGTGGCCCGGCTCCACGGCCATCGCCGGCACGAGCCGGGGAGCGCGTGAGCCAGGTGTTCCCCCGTGCGGAAAAACGCTGGCAGGGTACAAGGGCGCCAGGATCCACTGCCGCGCGCCACGAAGCGCTTCGCTGCAGGTCGCAATTAGGAAGAGGTGTTCGTTGAAACAACTGATCGTCTATGCCCACCCCAACCCCCAGAGCTTCTCGCGCGCCATTCTTGACACGCTCGAGGCCAGTTACAAGGCGCAAGGGCACGAGGTCGTCGTGCGCGACCTGTATGCCCTGAACTTCGACCCCGTGCTCAAAGGCAGCGATTTCGTGGCCATGAAGGCCGGGCAGTTGCCGGCCGACATCACGGCGGAGCAGGGCCACATCACCTGGGCCGATGCCGTCACCGTGGTCTATCCGGTCTGGTGGACCGGCCTGCCCGCCATCTTGAAGGGCTGGGTCGACCGCGTGTTCCTGTATGGCTTCGCCTACCAGTATGGCGCCGCCGGCGTCGAGGGATTGCTCAAGGGCAAGAAGGCCCTGCTCGTGAGCTGCCACGGCACCCCGGCGGAGTATTACGCAGGCATGCAGGCCGCGATGAAGCAGACCTCGGATGCCGGCATCTTCGAGTTCAGTGGCTTCGAAGTCGTGGAACACCTGTTCTTCGGCGGCGTGCCCTCGGTCGACGACGCGGCCCGGCAGGGCTACCTGGAACAGGTGCGTCAGGCGGCTGAGCGCCACTTTGCGCCGGCCACGGTCTGAGCGCTGGGGCCCAAACACAAACCCCGCGCCGAAATTCCGGCGCGGGGTTCTTGGTGAATGGGGCGATTACTTGATCGACAGGGCGTATTCAGCCAACGTCTTGGCGTCGGCTTCGCTGACCTGAGCCATCGGAGGCATCGGGATCTGTCCGAAGCTGCCCTTGCCGCCCGCCCGGATCTTCTTGGCCAGCTTGGCGACGTCTTTCTTGGTGTACTTCTTGGCGACGTCCGAGAAGTTAGGGCCCATTTTCTTGGGATCCTTGGCACTCAGGCCGTGGCAGGCCACGCAGCCGTTCTTGTTGAACAGGTCGGCACCGCTGGAGGCCAGCGCGGGCGAGGCCGACAACAGGAGGGCGCCGATGGTGGAGGCGGCCAGCGTCAGGCCGAGCAAGGGGGCGGGTTTGCGCATGGGGAGGAACTCCTGGCAAGTGAGGGTGGATTCCGTCAGGCCTTATACCCGATCGTCCTGGCTTTCACAAGCGGGGCGTTTCCCGCTCCGGCCAGCCTTGGAGGCGGGCCAGGCGCGGTTCAGGGCGCCTGTCCTTCGTGGGCGGTTTCCTGGCGCTGCCGCGAGGCCATTCTGGCCAGCACCTTGCGCCGGCTGGGATCATCCAACTGCTCCCACTGGCGGATCTCGTCGGCCGTGCGCCGGCAAGTCGCGCACCAGGGAAATTTCTGGTGGCGATCGCAGCGGCGGACGCAGGGACTGGGAATGGTGCCTTTTTTGGGCATGGCTGGCTCTCGCGTGGGGCGCGCGGGGGGGGCTGGAGCGCCCCTGCGATCTTAGCAGCCCGGGTTTGCCTTGCCGATCGGCTGGACAGGTTAGAACGTTTGTTCTAAAATGGGCGAAGCCTGATAGCGGCGCTCATTTCAATGATTGGAGGCCTGGCCGTGCTCGCTCATCGCCGTGTGCAACCCCTGGAAGTCGATGTGACCGATTGGGCCCGTCCGCTGGGTTTGTTGTGTGAGGTCAGCCTGTCCCCGGGCTTGTGGGCCCTGTGTCAGCAGGCCCCTGCGCCGCTGGATGCCGAACGCGCCGTCCGCTATTTTTTGACGGGTCTGATCCGGGCCATCCGGCGAGATGGGGTCGAGGTGTCCGACGTCTGGTTGTTTCCGATGGTGCTGAGGGAATGGCGCCTGAACCTGGTGGCTCGGCGCGAGGGGCGTCGCATTCACCTCGATGGATGCCTGGCAGGCTGAGCGCGTCGTCCGCGCGGCGTGCGCCATTTGCTGGCAGGCGCCGGTCGCAGGGGAACCCATCCCCCGGACTGAGCGGTTCTCGGCTCGTTGCAAGCGCCCGGACTTGGCTATCTCCCGGCGGTTCAGATCCTGTAGGCTTGAAGCATCCAT
Source organism: Candidatus Sericytochromatia bacterium (assembly GCA_035285325.1). Taxonomy (NCBI): domain Bacteria; kingdom Bacillati; class Candidatus Sericytochromatia; species Candidatus Sericytochromatia bacterium. The sequence goes on along the minus strand of JAYKJB010000011.1, from coordinate 21,489 downwards.
ACGGGGGTAGCCAGCCATGACCACGACACTGCCGACCACGGGCCTGGGTGAGACCGGGCGCCTTGTCACGCGGGTCGGATTGGGCGGGGAGGGCGTCCTGCGCACGCGCGGTCGCGCGGCCGAGGCGCAAGCCGTCCTGACGGCCGCGCTCGAAGCCGGTATTACCTACTTCGATTGCGCGCGCGCCTACGCCGACAGCGAACGCTATCACGGGGCCCTCTGGGGGCGGCGCCCGGCAGAGCGTGAGCGGGTCTTTCTGACCAGCAAATCGGCGGCCCGCGACGGCGGAGGGGCTCGGCGGGAACTGGAGGACACCCTCACGCGCATGGGGGTTGAGGAACTCGATCTCTGGCAAATTCACGATGTCCGCACCGCGGCCGACCTGGATGAATTGAGTCACCCCGGCGGGGCGCTCGACACCTTTGTGCGGGCGCGAGAGCAAGGTCTGGTGCGCCACATCGGCGTGACGGGTCACCACAGTCCGCGGGTGCTGCTCGACGCGCTCGCCACCTGGCCGCTCGACACGGTCTTGCTGCCGGTGAATCCGATGGAAGCGCTGCTGGGAGGCTTCCTGACCGAGGTGCTTCGCGCCGCGCGCGCGCGCGGCCTGGGCGTGATCGGGATGAAGGCCCTGGGCGGTGCGGGCGCCGTGGGGGGGGCCGGGGGCGGACGTCTGGTCCAGGCTGGCTTCGAGGCGCAGGAACTGTTGCGCTTCGCGCTCGCTCAACCGGTGGATGTGGTGATTGTGGGCTGCGCCTCACCCGCCGAGGTGCAGGCCCTGGTCGCGGCCAGCCAGCTGCCTCCGCTCACTGCTTCGGAGCAGGCGGGCCTGTGCGCCCGTCTCGAACGCCACGTGGAAGCCCTGGCCGGGTATCGTGGCGACTTCAGCCCGCTGGCCTGAATCACCCGACTCGCAGAAACTGGGATCCCGCGCACAGCGGTCAGCTCGGGGGCGCGGCTAGACTGGAAAGGTTCTCGTCGTCGGAGAGGGGCCTTTCCATGGCAATTTCCTGTGATGTCACCGCGACGGCCGCAGGCGGTCGCCCTTGGCTGACCCGCACCGTGCTGGCGTTGCTGGTGGCCGCCGTGTCGCTTGCGCTGTCGGCTGGTCCTGTGGCCGCTGCCGAGCGATCGAGCGCCTCTCTCGTACCCTTGGGGGAGGCCTCGCTGGAAACCTTGCCCGGCCTTCAGACGGGAGCCCCCTTCGAGGTTGCGTGGGCGGGTGCGCGCCAGCAGGCCGCCGACCCACGCTGGGCAGCGGGTCTGGCCCTGGCCGTCCCGGCGGCCATGGCCTTGCCCTCGACCGTCGGCGTTTGGCTGCCGGCGATCGCCGCTCCGCTCGGGCTGGCCGCCGGCCATTTGTATCTGGGGCAAGCTGAACGGGCAGCCGGTTACGCGCTCGGAGGCGTCGGGGCCGCCACGCTCGGTGGCGTCGGGGCTTACTGGCTCGCCGGACAGTTCAGTGGCGCCTCGCCTCTGACGGCTTGGGCCGGATTTGGCCTGGGGGTCGCCTCGGTGGCCACCCTCGCCGCGCTGGATGCGTATCGCCTGGCCCAGGCGCCCGACTCCCCGGAAGCCGCGCAAGGGCCCACGCTGGCTGCGCGCCGGCGCTGACGTTCGTTGCTCGCTCGCAGAGCCCCCAGGGCCACCCGCCCCAGCCGGGAGAGCCCCTTCAGCAGACGCTCAGAATGCGCAGGTCGTCTTCACTGAGCTGCCACTGACGATGGCGAGGCCGCGTGACGGTGTGCCGGCACGACTCCGCCAGACGCTTCCAGGCGGACAGACCCCTGAGAAACTGGGCGGCCCCGGCGGGTCCCTGAAAGCCCCCGTGGGCCAGGGCGGTCTGGGCACAGCGGCGGAGCAAGGTCTCGGCTTCCGCGAGCAGGCCCGCTTGCGCCGCCACCCAGGCCATCACCCCGCCATGTTGATGCAGATCGCCACGCGACAGGGCTTCGTCACGGGTTCTGGCGTCACAGGCGCTGACCAGCGCGACCAGCAGCAGGTCCTCAATGCTGGTTCCAGCCGTGCGTTCCGCGTCTTGGATGCGTTCCTTGGCCGCGGCGGCGGCTGCCCAGCGTCTGGCGCCCGCGACGGCATCGCCACTGGCGATGGAGAGATGACCCAGCGCGATCTGAGCCTGGTGATAGAGCGCTTCCAGGCCCACATCCGGGGGATTCAGGCGCGCGTGACGTTCGATCCAATCGATGGCGGCTTCCAAGGGCTTGCGCCAGCGCTGAGCCAGCTCGGCGTCGCCCGTTCGCAGCGTGAACTCGGCGCAGGCCCAGGTGACCAGGGCGTGCGCCCGGGCGCCTTGAATGGCATCACGACTGAAGCTCGGCTTGCCTGGAAAGGAAGGGCGCGGAACGCGCTTCAACCAGTTCACCAGCTTGCCCATCGGGTGACGCCCACTGCGCAATGTCACCGGCAGCGAGCCGTCAGCGCGCTGGGCCTGCAGCAAGCGCTCCAGCACCCGTCGCACCTGGGGGAGGCGCCCCAGTTCGAGCGCGCCCAGGGCCGCCCACGCAGCCGTCTCGGCATCGATCGTCGGCTGTGCGTCCAGCCAAGACTCCTCGCGCCCGCCGAGGCATTCACTGGCCAGCGCTTCCGCGGCTTCGAGTTCGGCTTCCGGATCTGGCGGCAAGGCGACAGGCGGAGTGGCTTCCAAGGGAGCAGAGCGCTGGCGGCGACGAAATGGTGGCATGGAGGTGGCTTTCCAGGAATCTGTCCGCAAAAGTTGTGACCGATGCACTGCGTTATGTTGCACAGCGTAAGGCCATATTCTGCTGGCAGGCAAGCCCCGACTTACCCCCTCAATCTCGGCTTTTTACTGACGGTTCCAGGCTGGAGGCCAGCTGTAAACGAATTGTAAATAATCGTAAAATTATGCCGTCAGGACGGACGGCACGTTTTCAGTCAATTCGGTCTCATTCTCGGGTTCCGAAGCTGCCACGCACGTAGCGATCGCCATATCGCCCGTGACGTTCAGCACCGTCCGGCACATGTCCAGCAGGCGGTCGATGCCGAGGATGATGCCAATGGCCGTTCCCGGCACGCCAATCGTTCCCAGCACGATCACGATCATCGGGAGGCTACCACCGGGGACCCCCGCTGTCCCGATGCCGGCCAGCACCGAGAGCAACATCACGGAGGCTTGCTGGCTCAGATCCAGCTGGATGCCGAACATCTGGGCCAAAAACAGTACGGTGACCCCTTCGTACAGCGCGGTGCCGTTCTGGTTCGCGGTGGCGCCAATGGTGAGGACGAAATGGCTGACGCGCCGGGGCAGCCGCAAATCTTCGGTCGCCGCCGCCAGGGCCGTGGGCAAGGTGGCCGCACTGGAGCTGGTGGAGAAGGCGGTCAGCATGACCGTTCGCATGCCGCGGAACCAGGCCAGCGGGTCGCGTCGCCCGATCAGGCGCACGCCCAAACCGTACACGACCAGCTGGTGGAAGGCCAGGGCGCCCAGCACCACCAGCACGTAGCGGCCCAGCATCAAGACGGTGTCCGCGCCGAGCGTGGCGGCCACCACGAACATCAGGCCGGCCACGCCGAATGGCGCCAACCACATCGCAAAGCCAATCACCTGAAGCATCACGGCCTGAATGCTCTCGAGCAGCGACTTCAACGGGGCGGCCTGTTCGGGCTTCACCGAGGCCATGGCGATTCCCAGCACCAGGGCAAAGACCATCAGGGGAATCAAGCCTCCCTCGAAGGCGCGGGCGGCCTCTGCCAGGGGGTTTTTGGGGATGACTTCCACCAGCGTTTGCGCCCACGACTTGGCCTGAGCGGCCTGGGCCACGGCGTGCTGAACCTCGCCACCGCCCACGGCCTGCAACAAGGCCTGGCGCTGGGGTTCCGCCAGGCCCACGCCGGGTTGAAAGACATTCACCGCGAACAGGCCGATGGCCACCGCCAGCGCGGAGAACAGCAGGGTCAGCCCGAGTGTCTTGATGCCGACGCGTCCCACGCGTCCGACATCCCCCATTTCAGCCACTCCCAGCGCCAGCGCCGCTACCACCAGGGGAACCACGACCATGAACACACTGCGCAGGAACAGCTGACCGAGCGGTGCAGCCACGTTCTGCACCAGCCAGGGCAGGAGCGGGTCGCTCTCCAGGGAGAGGCGTGCCATCAGGCCAAGGGCCAGGCCAATCAGCATGCCGAGCAAAATTCGAGTGTGGGAAGGCAAGGGCGGGTTCCTCCGGTCGGGGCGCTCCCTCCTCTTTACCCGCGCGCGTGCGAGCAGCCCACGCACCGCCTCGACCGGAACCGCCCGCAAGGGCCGCAAGACCCTGAGGGGACGGAGCGGTCAGGCGGCTGCCGGTCTGACGGAGGTCGGTCGGATCAGGCGGCTTGGCGACCCTTGCCGGTGAGCCCGGCACACGCCGCCCGGTCTTGCTGCGGCAGACGGTGGCTCAGGCGGGCGATCGCCGCTTTGGCCTGGTCGTGATAGCGAACGACCACGAGCAGCGACCGGTACAGCGGCAGGGCCGTCTCGACGTCACCGAGCACCACGCTCAGCTGGGCGGCCGCGAAGGCCGCCTCGTGACAAGCCGGGTTCACCGTCAGCGCGTACTTGAACGAACTCAGGGCTTCGCTGCGCTCGCCCAGCGAGAGCTGGGCCTTGCCGAGCTGGTAGATGACCTGCGCGTCTTCTCCTTCCGCGAGCAACACTTCCCCCCAGGCCGCCGCCGCCACGCGCCAGTCACCCTGGCACTCGGCAATCTGGGCGCGCAGGCGCTGGGCCTTAGGAAAGCTGGGCTGGATCTTCAGAATCAGCTCCAGCTGGGCCTTGGCCCGCTCGACTTCCTCGGTGCGCAGGCAGATCAGGGCCATGTAATAGCGAGCCAGCACGGCCTTGCGGTCCAGCAGCACGGCCTGGGTCAGCGCTTGCATGGCGGCCTCATTCTGCCCCAGTTCGGCCATCAGGGCGCCGCGCCGCAGGTGCACTTCCGCGTTCTTCGGGGCCAATTCCAGCGCCCGTTCCAGCAGCTTGCTGGCTTCCGGCTTGCGATCGAGGGCCTGCAGCAGCTCGCAGCGCAGCAGGAGCAAGGAGACGTTCTTGCGTTCGACCCGCAAGGCCTCTTTCAACACGTGCTCCGCTTCGCCGAAGCGCGCACAGGCCTTCAGGGTGTCGACCAAGGCCAGCAGCACCACCTGGTCCGCCGGATTTGCCTCGTGGCACGCGCGCAAGGGGGCCAGGGCCTCGCCCCATTGGCCCGCCGCGTGGTCGGCCAGGGCTTGCTCACGGGGCGAGCGCGGGGCCGGTTCGCCAGTCACCTGACGCAACATCGTTTGGAGGTATTGGGTCAGCAAGGCTTGAAAGGCTCCAATCGGGGCGACACCAGGAATGTCGTGCTCTGGCCAGGATTGCGCGCCTTATTTAATAAAGAATTTACATGCGATTCATCTCGACTCAACACGTCTCCGCTGAGCCCGCCGGTCCCCTCGCTTGCCGAGGGCTCGACGGTGGGTGGGCGACCGGGGGCGCTGATCAGGCCTGCCCCCGGCCCGCGGACCCACCTTCCAGTCCCAGCATTTATTTTCCTATATTTAACCTTATAATAAACAATATATAATGTCGAAGCGACGCTTGTCTGTCGATAATCAGGTATGAACACCAGACGTATTCACGCGTTCAGACGTCTCGTTGCCCGCTTGGGGCTGGTCTTCATGGCGGCCCTGGCTGGTTGCGGGTACCCGGGTGCGACCCAGCCTTCGCGCTCTCTGGGGGAGGGCGGCCGCAGTCAGCCTCGGCCGGCGCCTGCGTCGCCTGTGCCGTCGCAAGCCCCCCTCGCACCGCGGGAGCCGCGCTCACCGCTGTTGCCGGATGGCCGCGTGGAACGTCTGCTGGCCGAGGTCAAACAGGTGCGCGACTTCGCCCGCAGTTCGTCGCTGCGGACGCAGCTGACGTGCATCAAGGACGACGGCACGGTGTCGCGTGCGAAGTCGATCTACAAGTTCGAAAAGCCCAGCCGGGTGTTTCTCAACATCACGGAATCCACCAACGAGAACGTGGCCGGGACGCGGCTGCTCTGGACCGGTGGCGCGGAGGTGCAGGTGCGCACCCGCTTCATTGGCGTCTGGGTGACGCTGCCGCTGTCGGTGGAAGACGAGCGCATCAAGGATGACCGTGGCTACAGCCTCGCTCAGACCTCGATTCCCAAGATCTACGACACCTTGCTGCATCCAGCCGCTCGCCTGGCCTTGCGCGGCGAGACCACCGTGGCGGGGCGCCCGGCGGATGTCCTGGACGTGGTCTCTCCGCTCAGCCTGGCACCGACCACGCGAGAGGTCTTCGCGATCGATCGGCAGACCCGCACGCCGGTCTTGCGCGAGATGTATCGTGGCGATCGCCTGATTTACCGCATGCAAGTCGACCACATCACGCTGAATGCCCCCCTGACGGCAGCCGACTTTTCCCTGGAGTGAACCGGCCCGCCCGTTGGCACCGCTCACAGGGGCCGAGCCGGCGCCACGCCCGGCTCAGCGGCGCGCGCCGTCGTACAGGAAACGCAGCGCCTTGGGCAGGCGGCGGGCCCAGTTGCGTTCATTGTGCGCGCCCCGGCGGTCGGGCCGCCACATCAGCTGCACCCCCGGCTCCAGGCCTCGGGCCACCAGCTGTTCGGCCATCCGACGGGCATCCCTGAGCGCCTGTCCGCCCATTTCTCGCCCGCCTGCGTCCAGATAGAGGCGCATCTCGGCCGTCCAGCGTGCCTGGTAGGCCAGCTGGGCCATGCCCGCACGGTTTACCCACAGCGAGGGGGACATCACCAGGGCCCGGCCGAAGACGTCCGGATGCTTGAACTGGGCGTACAGGGCGGCCAGGCCTCCCAGGGAGGCGCCCCCGATCAGGGTGTCACCAGGCCCTTCGAGCCCGCGCAGTTCGCTTTGAATGAGGGGGCGCAGCTCCCGCAGGAGCCAATCGAGCAGGGCCTCGAAACGACCTTCCTGCCCCCGTCCCAGCCGCCAGGGAGACAGATCCTCGGTGCGGTGGGCCCCGCCGTGATGGATGCCGACCACGATGGGGGTGAGCTTGCCGGCCGCGGCGCGGGCGTCCAGCAGGTGGTGCAGGTGCCACCCGCCGGCAAAACTTCCGGCATCACCGAACAGGTTCTGACCATCGAACAGATAGGCCACCGGATAACGTCGCGTCGGAGCGTCGTGGTAACCGGGCGGCAGGTACAGCGTGCAGCGGCGCTCGCCGCGCAGTCCTCGCACGGCCAAGGGGCGGGTGAGGTGGAGCTGGCCAGGGAGCACGGGGAGGCAGCGGGCGGGCATCACCCCAGATGGTAACGGCTGCATTCGCAGGCGTCGAACCGATGAATTGGTGGGGCTTGCCGGGATGCGAACGGCCGGGTGCGCGGCTGTCATTGTGTTTGAGTCTATGAAAACCCGCCGAGGGCGCGTTGACGCGTGTTTCCCCGGGCGCATGATGGGAACACCGCGTCGAATGGCGCGCTCAAGCGGAGGAGCGACCCGCCCGTGCTGCCTCGTAGTGCATGGCACGGGCCTGTGAAAGGGCAGGGGTGACCATGAACAAGCGCCTGGTCGGGTTGGGAGTGATCGTGGGGCTGCTGAGCGGGTGTGGCGGAAGCCAAGCACCGGTCTTGGCCCCGAATGAATCTGGTTATGGGCTGCAGCAACTGGGGCCGCTGGATGGCCCGATCGGCTGCGGAGGCTCTCGTTGGGGCGAGCCGCGACCGGCCGTTCACGGCCCGCTGGTGGGCTGTGGAGGATGCCCGCCGTTCGCCGGTCCGGCCTGGCCTCCGGCGCCGCCTTCCCCGGAGAGTCCGGCGCCGGTGCCGACGGCGACGCCGGTGGTAGAGGTCCCGACGCCGGCTCCGACGGAAGCACCGGTGGTGGAGGTTCCGACGCCGGCTCCGACAGAGGCACCGGTGGTGGAGGTCCCGACGCCAGCGCCGACTGAGGCACCGGTGGTGGAAGAGCCGACGCCGGCTCCGACAGAGGCACCGGTGGTGGAGGTCCCGACGCCGGCTCCGACGGAAGCACCGGTGGTGGAGGTCCCAACGCCGGCCCCGACGGAAGCGCCGGTGGTGGAGGTTCCGACGCCGGCCCCGACGGAAGCACCGGTGGTAGAGGTCCCAACGCCGGCCCCCACGGAAGCCCCGGTGGTGGAAGAGCCGACGCCGGCTCCGACGGAAGCACCGGTGGTGGAAGAGCCGACGCCGGCCCCGACGGAGGCCCCGGTGGTGGAACTGCCTCCCACCCTGTAGCCCTCTCGACGCTCCCGAGGCGGCGCGTTATGCTGACGTCCATGTCGACGATCGCCGCATTGGCCCGCCTCGGGGCCCTGGTTGGCTGTTTGCTGGGCCTGAATGCCTGCCACTTGCTCGGCCAGATCGGGCAGATGGCTGAGGCCGAGGCCAATTTTCGCAATGACCTGATGCGCACCAACCTGCGCACCGTCGCGCTGGCCCTCTCGATGTATGCGCGCGACCATCGGGGACTCTACCCGGCCGATGAGGGCTGGCTTCAAGAACTGAGCAGCAGCTATTACCTGCCCAATCAGCGCCTGCCGGCCAATCCCTGGTCCATCATGGGAGAGCACACCCAGGCCAACGCGCTCGGGCGGGCCACGCTGCCGGAAATTGGCGTGGGCGAGTTTCAGCTGCCCTTGCCTGGTCAGGCCCTGGGCAAGGGAGCCCGACCCGCCTCTCAGCTTTACGAGCCCACGACCTTCGGGGCGATTCTCTATGATGCGTCGCCCGACCGTCGCCGCTGCGTCATCTACGCGGTGGGGCAGCAGGGGGAACAGGCGGTCCTGGTCGATGCCTTTCTGCGGGGGGCCCGTTGACCATTCGCCGGCCGGCCCTGGTCGTGTGTGCGGCCGCCGACCTGCCGGACGATGTGCTCGGGCATCTGACGGCGCAAGAACGACAGCAGTATGATGCCTTTGCTTTCCCCAAGCGGCGGGACGAGTGGCTGCTCGGGCGCTGGGCGGCCAAGCGGGCGGCGGTGAAGGCCTGGGGCGAAGGGGCCTCCCCGGGGGCCTTCGAGGTGCAGGTGAGCGAGCACGGGGCCCCCTGTTTGCATCACCCGGCAGGCGAGGCGCTGCCGGCCCGCCTCTCGATTTCCCACAGCCATGGCCTGGCCACGGCGGTGGTGGCCGCTGAATGGGTCGGCATTGACCTGGAGGTGCAGCGACCCATGCCGTCCGGGGCCTGGCGTTTTTTCCTGACGGAGGCCGAGCGGGACTGGCTGGCTGGCGCGCCCTGGGGGCCCCACAGTGAACTGGTCGCCTGGGCGCTCAAGGAGGCCGCTTACAAGGCCCTGCAGGGCAGCTCCCGCTCCCTGGTGCCGCTGAAGCTGACGCCGCACGCCCGCCCGGGCTGGGCGGCTCTCGCCCATGCTGGTCAGTCGCTGCTGGGACGCTGGCAATGGGTCGACCAGGTGTGCCTGGCCCTGGTGGTGGCCGGGGAGGCGCCGGCCTGGTTCGCGGACCTGCCGCTCAGCTTTGACCAGAAACCGCTCTTGCGTCGCAAGATTTGAGCCTTTTCGGTCGAAGGGATCACATATCGTGAGCCCTGGCTGCCGGGTATACTGAGGGCAGACACGGCCACCACGGAGGGCTGCAACGATGCATCGTGTCATCCCGTTTGGGATCGTGTACCTGCCGATCCTGACCGCCCTGCTCGGGCTTTGCTGGGGCGGCGCTTGGACCTGGGCCACCTTCGGGGTGGTCTTCGTGCTCTTGCCGTTGCTCGACTTGCTGGGGGGTCAGGAATTGCGCAACCCCGAGGCGGGCGACTTCACGCCCGGCGAGCGCTGGGCCTTCAAGCTCGTGACCTGGCTGATCACGCCCCTGCTGGTGGGACTGACCCTGGCGGGCGCCTGGGTCGTCTCGCATCGCTCGTTCGCCAGCTGGGAGCTGGCTGGCGTGGTCGTGAGCCTGGGCGTGGCCTCCGGGGGCCTGGGCATCACGGTGGCGCATGAACTGATTCACAAGACCCGAGCCTTTGACCGCTTTCTGGGACAGGTTCTGCTGCTGAACGCCTGTTACATGCACTTCTACGTGGAACACCTGATCGGGCACCACTCCCGGGTGGCCACGCCGGAGGACCCCGCCTCGGCGCGCTTCGGCGAGTCGCTGTACGCCTTCTTGCCGCGCACGCTGTGGGGCAGCCTGCGCAGCGTCTGGCATCTGGAAGCGGCCCGCCTCGGGCGACAGGGTTTGCCCGCTCATCACCCGCGCAACCGCACGTACCTCTATGTGCTGCTGCCGTTGGCGGTGGCCGGGGTTCTGACCCTGCTGTGGGGCCCGATGGCCGGTGGGCTCTTCCTGGCGCAGGGGGTGCTGGCTTTCTTGCTGCTCGAGATCGTCAACTACGTGGAGCATTATGGCCTGGCCCGCGAAGCCCTGCCAGGCGGCCGTTATGAGCGGGTCACTCATCACCATTCCTGGTCCTGCGCCAATCGCTTCAGCAACTGGATGACCTTGCAGTTGCAACGCCACGCCGACCATCACACCCATCCGGTCCGTCCCTATGAGGAACTTCGCTTCGACCCGGAGACGCCCACCTTGCCGACGGGCTACCCGGGAATGATCTGGCTGGCCACCGTGCCGCCGGTCTGGCGCCGGGTGATGGACCCCCGCGTGGAGGCGGTCCGGGCACGGGTGAACGCGTCGGCCAGGTGACACCCGCCTGTCTGTTTTTTTTCCGCGCAACCGTAGCCATCCCGGCATGATGGTGTTACGCTAGTCGCAGCTATGTTCGTGCTGCACGGCACCTGGCTGCCTCACGCTCGGTTTTTTGTGTGGGCTGAGGGCCCCCTGCCCTCGGAATCCCAGCCCGGCGTGTCCCGTTCCCAAAACGGTCAGGCGGCTTTCCATCCCCGTTTGCTCTCCTTACCCCGGCTGGAAGAAGCCGGGCTGGTCGGCGTTTGCAGCGAGGCGACGGCCACCCTGCCCGCCCTCGATGGTGAGCCGCTGGCGCCTCCTCACGCGGGGTTCGGGCCCGACTTCAACGGCGGCAAGATTGAATCCACCCCCTGGCGCTTGCGGGGCCTCGAACTTGAGCCGCTGGATGCCCTGCTGACCCTGGCGGGCCTCACCCCCAGCGAAGAGATGCAACTCGGCGATGATTGGCGCTACTGGGTGCGTGTGGCGCAACTGGCGCTCGAATTGATGGGCCGTGAGCGCTTCATGCCGGCGCTGTCCCTGACGGGGGATGCGCCCCGAGCCTACTGGCGCATTATCACCAGCGAACGCCAGGATGCCGAACGCCTGGGGGCGCTGGCGCTCGCCATGCCACCGGCCTGTCGCGCCCTGACGCAACCGCCGCCTGAAGCCAGGGCGCTGCTGCTCTCCGCCATCGACGCGATGGTGGACGCCGCGGCGCGCCAGTGGGCGCCGGATGTCGGTCCTCACCCCTTGAACGGCACGTCCACGGCTGGTCAGCGCTGGTTCGGCGCCTTGCTGGCGGCGGGTGACAACGTCTTTTCGGCCGAGCCGATCGAGGTGGTTCAACTCGCCCAGAATCTCAGCACCTGGACCAAGCCCCTGATGCCGCCCCCTGAAGCCCCCTTCCGGACCTGTTTCCGGCTGGAGGCCCCGCCGGAAGGGGCGCCCGACCAGACGCCCTGGCGCCTGGAATTTGCCCTGCAGGCCAGTGACGACCCCAGCTTGCTGATTCCAGCCCAACAGGTCTGGCGCGGAACAGGGGCCGAGGTCGGTTTTCTGGCTCGTCGCTTCGAGCGCCCGCAGGAGCGTCTGCTGGAAGACCTGGGCCGGGCCGGCAAGATCTTTCCGCCGGTGCAGCGCGGCCTCCTGAGTGCCACGCCAGAAGCGGTCGAACTCACCACCAAGGAAGCCTACGACTTTCTGCGCGTGGCCATGCCTCAGCTCGAGGAAGCCGGCTATGGCGTGCTGATCCCGTCCTGGTGGCGCAAGGGCCACACGCGCCTGGGCGTCAAGGTGACGCTCCGCGAGACGGCCGATTTCCAGCCGGGCAAGATGGGCCAGCAGGCGCTGATCGACTACGACTGGAGCCTGGCGCTCGGTGACGAGACGCTGACCCGCGAAGATTTCGAACGCCTCGTTCAGATGAAGATGCCGCTGCTGAAGGTGCGGGGCAAGTGGGTGGAACTCGACCCCGCGGCGATCGAGGATGCCCTGCGTTTCTTCGATGCCCAGCGTCAGGGTCAGATGAATGTGCTGGATGCGGTCAAGCTGGCCAGTCATCCGGAGGGCCACGCCGCCGGCTTGCCGATCGTGTCGGTGCAGGCGGAAGGCGAGATGGGGGAATTCCTCGGCAACTTCGGTCCTGGCGACTGGCTGGCTGGACTGGGGGCGCCCGAGACCTTCCGGGGGACCCTGCGACCCTATCAGGAGCGCGGTTATGCCTGGCTCGCCTCGATGCGCAAGTGGTGCCTGGGGGCCTGTCTGGCCGACGACATGGGCCTGGGCAAAACGATCCAGGTGCTGGCCTTGTTGCTGAAGTCCAAGGCCGAAGCCGAAGCCGTGCATGGGCCGCGTTCGCGTGCCAATGCCAAAGGTCAGCCCGCGCCCTGGTTGCTCATCTGCCCGACCTCGCTGGTCGGCAACTGGCGCCGCGAGGCCGAACATTTCGCGCCGAATCTGCGGGTGTTGATCCACCATGGGGCCGGACGCACCAAGGGGGATACGTTCGCGGCCGCCGTGCAGGGGTACGATCTGGTCATCTCGACCTATACCTTGCTGTTCCGTGACGAGGAGCATCTGGCCGGGGTCCCCTGGACCGGCGCCATCTTTGACGAAGCGCAGAACATCAAGAACGCCAATTCGAAGCAGGCGCAGGCGGCTCGTCGCTTGCCCGCAGACTGGCGGGTGGCCCTCACCGGTACGCCGGTCGAGAACCATCTGGCGGACCTGTGGAGCATCCTGGAAACCCTCAACCCCGGCTACCTGGGGACCCAGGCCGCCTTCCGCTCGCAGTTCGCCCTGCCGATCGAGCGCTTCAAGGACGAACAGGCGGGCACGACCTTGCGTCAGATTGTGAAGCCTTTCATCCTGCGCCGGCTCAAGACCGACCCCACGATCATTCAGGACCTGCCGGAGAAGAACGAGCAGAAGGTCTACTGCCCCCTGACCAAGGAGCAGGCCTCGCTTTACCAGGCCGTGGTCTCCGAGATGGTCGGCAAGATCGACGACAGCAGCGGCATCACGCGCAAGGGGCTGGTGCTGGCCTCCCTGACCAAACTGAAACAGGTCGTGGATCATCCGGCGCTGTTCATGGGCGATCGCGCTGCCGCCCTGGAGAGCCGCAGCGGCAAGCTGACGCGCCTGACCGAGATGCTCGAAGAGGTCATCGAGGTGGGCGATCGCGCCCTGATCTTCTCCCAGTTCGCCGAGATGGGCCACTTGCTGGTCGCCCACCTGAGCAAGACCTTCGGTCGCGAGATACCGTTCCTGCATGGCGGGGTGGCCGCCACGGCCCGCGAAAAGATGGTTCGTGACTTCCAGGACCGTCCGGATGCGGCGCCCGTGCTGGTGCTGTCGCTCAAGGCCGGCGGCGTGGGGCTCAACCTGACGCGCGCGAATCACGTCTTCCATTTCGACCGCTGGTGGAATCCGGCCGTGGAAAATCAGGCGACCGACCGGGCCTTCCGCATCGGTCAGACGCGCAACGTGATGGTGCACAAGTTCGTTTGTCTGGGCACCTTGGAAGAGAAGATCGACCAGATGTTGGAAGACAAGAAGGCCCTCAGCTCCCTGGTGGTGGGCGAGGGCGAGGGCTGGCTGACGGAACTGTCGACCGACCAGTTGCGGGACATCCTGGCGCTTCGCGATGAGGCGATTGCGGTCGACTGACCGGGTTCGAACGGGAACGGCAACCTCGTCAAGGGGGGCTTTCGAGATGCAGGGACGCCCGAATGGCTGATTTTGAGGGTGGGGACGAAGGGGCTTCACAGGGGGGCGCGGAGGCTGCCCGTCGGCGGCGCCGGCGGTCGCGTCGTGGTCGCACCAAGGGCGAGCCCAGCTTGGAAACGGTGCTGGCTGATACGGCCCGGGCCGCGCAGACGCGCGGGCCCTCTGCCGGCGCGGAGGTGGCGCCGGGCGGGGCCCGTCCGGGCAAGAAGAAACGCCCCCCGCACGACCAGCCCCCCTCGCGCCATCCCGGCGGCTCACTCAAGCGTCAGAATGGGCGCACGCGCCGCGTCCGCCCACCCGGACGGGAAAGCGAAGACCTGTCACCGCGTCGTGCCGATGCCGGCTATGCGCGGGCGGCCGAGAACTGGTGGGCCGATCGCTGGCTCAGCGTGCTGTATCGCTTCGGTTGGAAGGGACGCCTGGCCAACGGGCGGATGTACGCGGACGAAGGGCGGGTGTCGCGGTTCCAGGTCGAGCGGGGGCGGGTCAAGGCAGCCGTGCAGGGCACCCGGACCCAGCCCTATGACGTCACGATCCAGATCCGGCCCCTGCCCGACAGCGACTGGGAGCTGATCGTCGACATTCTCAGCTGCCAGGCGCTCTTCACGGCGCAGTTGCTGGCCGGGGAGATGCCCCGCGACATCGAAGAGGTGTTCGAAGCGGCCTATGCACCGCTGTTTCCGCGCACCAAGGAGGACATCAAGGCGCATTGCACCTGTCCGGATTGGGCCAACCCCTGCAAGCACATCGCAGCAGCCTATTACGTGCTGGCCGATACCTTCGACAAGGATCCGTTCTTGCTGTTCCACCTGCGAGGGCGCAGCCGCGAGGAACTGATCGGGCTGTTGCGCGCGGCCCGGGCGGCCGAGGCGCAGGCCGGCACCATGACGGTGGAGACCCTCGATGCTGGCTCGCTGGAACCGTTCCGCTTCTGGCAGGCGGGCGAGGAGCTGAACGGCGTGGCGATTCACATCGGTCAGCCGCCCTTCCCGGGCGCGACCGCGAAACGCCTGGGCCGGCCCCCGTTCTGGCGATCGCCGGCCGACCCGATCACCCGCCTGTCGGAGGTCTATGAAGCCATCGCGCAACGCGCCCGCGAGGTGGCCCTGAACGATGTGATCGTGCTCGAACGGGGGCGCTGAGCGCCCCCGACGGCGCTGTCAGGCCCGGAATGGAAGCGCTCCCTGGCGCGGGTCGCGCCGCTGGAAGGATGGATCGGATGCAAAGCTTGTCGCTGTTCGTGCCCCAGTTGTTCCTGGAGGACCTGGAGGCTGAGGGGAACTCCCCGCAGACCGCTCGCATGAAACTCAACGAGCGGAAGAAGGATGTTCGGCGCATCGAGGGGGCGCTGGAAGGGCTGGGCGTGCCCTTCAAGCACGAAAAAGTAGGCACCTCCGCGACCCTGACGGACGCGGAGGCGGAGTCATTGCGGGCCTTGCTGCCACCCGCTTTGCCGTCGCGCTGCGGGCTGGAATTGAATCCGCTGGCCTGATTACGGGGTGTCGGGCGCGTCGGGATCGTCGCTCGGCGGGTCGTCGTCGCCTGAGGCCGGGGGTTCGTTCGCGGGCGGATCAACCGGCTCCGCGCCCTGACCCAGCGTCGCCGCGAAGGCGTCCTCGAATTCGGAGAGGGTCAGACTGCCGTTCTGGTTCTTGTCGCCGCTCGCCAGCACCACCGGGCTTTTGGCCAGTTCGGAGGCTTCCAGCAGGCGATCGCCATTCAGATCGAGCGCAGCGAAGGTCTTGCCCACCTCGTGGCGAAAGACCGTGACAGCCGCCTTCATGACGGGCGGAGCCGTGAACTCGCGGAACCGGATCTTGCCGTCCTTGTTCAGGTCGAGCGAGTCGAACAGCGCCTTGGCGGCCTTGAGCGTTTCATTGGGGGCGAACTGCGGCGGGTTCGGCAGGGCCGGCATCATCTCTTGAATCGTCAGATAGCCGTTCTCGTCCTTGTCCGCTGACTTGAAGGCGGCCAGGTACATGGCCCGCACGCCCTTGGTGGCCCCTGCCAGCGACTGACTGCGCACCATTCCCACGCGTGTCGAGGCGGAGGAGGAATATGGCTGAAGCCCGCAACCCGTCAGAGTCACCAGGGTGATAAAGGCCGTGATTGCCTGCAGTTTCACGAAGAACCCTCCATCGATGCGCCTACCTGCCCGGCTTGTGCAGGGCTGTTCGACTCATATCCGGGGCGCAGGCCCGATCCTGACCCGGAAGTGACTAAGCCTTGGTATAGAAAAGATTAAAAAAGATTTAATTTTTATGACCTCCGGGTGGACGGCCGTTGGGGCCTGTCGCGCTCTCCGTGCAACCGGCGGGCCCGGATCGGTCCTGCGTCGACGGGCCCCGGACGGCCTGCTAGCATGGAGGCGACCTATGTCACAACTCAACCTGCTGGCCACGCATGCCGGCGTCAACCCCCTCCTGGCCAACCTGAATGCCGAGCAGCGAGTGGCCGTCACCGAACTGGACGGTCCCGTGCTGGTGGTGGCCGCGCCTGGCTCCGGCAAGACCACCGTGCTGACCAACCGCGTGGCCTACATGCTGGAACAGGGCATCGCGCCGGATGCGATCCTGGCGGTCACCTTTACCAAGAAGGCCGCCACCGAGATGGCGGAGCGGGTCTCCAAGGCGGTGGGTAGCAAGGCGATCGCCGAGCGTCTGACGATCGGCACCTTCCACTCGATCTGCCTGCGCCTGCTGGATGGCCATTACGACAAGCTCGGCTATGCCACGGCCAAGGCGCCGGCCCTGGTCACGCCTGCGGTGCAGCGCACCATCTTCGAGCTGATCGCGCGCGAGCAGAGCTTTGCCGACATCAAGTTCGACCAGCTGGCCATGTTCATCTCCCGCGCCAAGTGCACCCTGGTGAGCGCCGAGGCCATCAAGCGCCATTCGTCCGACCCAGACGAGGTGCGCTATGCGCACCTGTACGGTGCCTATCAGAAGCGGCTGGTGCGCCAGAATCTGATGGACTTCGATGATCAGATCGGCCTGGCGGTGCGTCTGCTCGAAACGGATGCGACCGTGGCAGCCGCTCTGCAAGCGCGCTACACCCACGTGCTGGTCGACGAGTACCAGGACACCAACCGCGCGCAGTACGAGTTGCTCAAGCTGCTGGCCGGCGCCCGACGCAACCTGTTTGCCGTCGGCGACGACGCGCAGGGCATCTACGGCTTCCGCGCGGCCGACCTGAACAACATTCTGAACTTTCAGCGCGACTACCCCGGCACCCGGCAGCTGTTTCTGGAAACCAATTACCGTTCGACGCCCCAGATCGTGTCGCTGGCCAATTCCCTGATCGCGCACAATGCGGGGCGCATCGAAAAGACCATCAAGGCGGCGCGCCCTGCCGGGCGCGACAGCGTGAACATCGCCCAGTACGCTGACAACTTCGCGGAGGCGGAGGCGGTGGCGGAGCGGATCGCTGAACACATCCGCGGGGGCGTGATTCCCGACGAAATTGCCATTCTGATTCGCACCCACGCGCAGGGCATGCCGCTGCTGGATGCGCTGGCCCAGCGGGAGATTCCCTTCACGGTCAAGAAGAGCAGCAGCTTCTACGAGCAGGCCGAGGTGGCCGAAACGCTTTCGTACCTGCGCCTCTCGATGCGCAGCCGGCACGCGCTGGCGGACCTGGCCATGGAGCGTCTGCTGATCAAGCTGGGGCTGACCAAGGATGCCCTGGCGATGATCAAGGTCGAGGCCGAACGTCAGCAGACCGATTTCGTCTCGGCCTGTCACCAGGTAGACGCCATTCCGCTGCCGACGTTGGCGCAGAAAGGCCTGATCAAGCACGTGCTGGCGATGATTCACGGCTGGCAGCGCTTTGAGGGCTCCGTGGCGGAACTGTATCACCAGATCATCTCGCAGACGCAGTACAAGGCCAAGCTGGAGAAAGGCAAGGGCCAGGGAGATGCCCAGCGTCTCGATTGCCTGGCCGCCATGCACGCCCAGATCAAGCGCTGGGAGCCCAAGAATGTGCGCGAGCTGTTCAGCCGGATCGAGACGGCGACGCAACCTCCCAAGGGGAACCGCCGGACGGGCGCGGTGCAGATCATGACCGTCCACGCCAGCAAAGGCCTCGAATGGGATGCGGTCTTTGTGGTCGGGGTGGAGGAAGGCGTCTTGCCCTATCAGACGGCCCTCGACGACGGGGACCTGTCCGAAGAGCGGCGTCTTTGCTATGTGGCGATCACGCGAGCGCGCCGCTACCTGCACCTCAGCTACGGGCGCGAGCGCCAGCGTTTTGGCAACGCCAAGGACGTCAGCCCCTCGCGCTTCCTCAACGAGATGCAAACGCCGATATCGGGTTGAATTCTGGTTAAATTACACCAGATTAACGCAACTCGCCGGGACGCCCAGGCGATAGCAACGGGGTGCCCCCTCCTGCGAGGAGCTCCCGATGACCAGCGTTCCCGTTCAAGCCCAGCGCCCCCTCACGCCCGCCGCCACTGGCGTGGCGGAACGCGCCAAGCGCCTGGCCGGGTTGTCGGGCGTCGCGATGACGCGCGATCAGTTCGTCAGCGAGGTCAAGGCCGGGGTGGTGTTCTCGGCGCCGCTCGAGGGCATCTTCGCGAGCCAGAAGCTGCGCAACGGCGAGATCAAGGCCAACGAGTACGTCGGGCGGGTGGTCGCCAACACGCTCAGCGTGGCGGCCTGGACCGCGGGGGGGGCGCTGGCCGCCACCGCCTTGGCCCCGCTCGGTTTGCCTGCCTTCGTGGTCGGCGCGGCGGGGTTTGCCGCGGGCATGGTGGCCACCGATCTCTGGGACCGGACCTTCGGCACGGCGATCGTCAACAGTGCCAAGGAGAAATTGACGGACGCGCAGGCCCGCCCTGCCGCCGAGGCCTTCGTCAACTACGTGGCCAACCCGCTCCACGATTATGTTTGGAAACCGGTTTCCGGCTTTGTCGGCCAGCACAAGGTCCTCAGCGGCGTGATGGTGGGACTGGCCGCGTTGCGCTTTCCTGGTGCCGCCAAGGGCGTGAGCAAGGAAGTCGGCAAGATGGCCCTGGGGACGGCGGCCGCCATGGGGGTGCAAATCGGCCTGACGGATCGGGTGATGGCACCGGCAGCCCATCGCGAATAAGCGGGCGGGGCCCGTGGGCACGCCGGGCTGACCCTTCCACACCCCTGAATAGTGGGTCCAGGCCTGATCAGCCGGGAACCAAATAACCTGAATTTAATCACCCATGTGATCCCCTGCGGGGTATGGTATCCCTTGGACCCGGGAGTGCTTGTTCGCTGTCCGGGGGGCGGAACCGCCGCAGGGGTGGCAATCGCCTGCGAGGTGGGACGCGCAACGCGCGGTTCGCATCAAGGAGGGCATCGGTGATGAAGACAAGTATGCGGAGTGCGAGCAGCCTGCTTTCGCTGACCCTGGCGCTCGCGGTGGTGGCGGGGTGTCAGACCCCCTCGACCTCGGGGGCCGGCGAGAACAGCGGCCGCCTGGCCGGGGGCAAGGTGGGGGCGGCGGGTGACGCTCCAGCCGCCGCCCCCAATCAGGACCCGACGAAACCTTACCCGTTGGGCGGCGCCGACAAGCCGGTGCCGGTGCTGGATGACGAAGGGTTGGCCGCGGTCGACAAGGCCAAGGCCGTGCGCGTGTCTGCCAAGGAGGGGGGCAAGTATGTCTCGGAGGACGGCACCCTGACGGCCGTCATTCCTCCCAATGCCCTGTCTCAGGACACCTTCGTCAAGTTCGCCCGGCTCGATACGTCCACTCAGAAAAACACCAACCAGGTGCTGGCCGGCATCCGGTTCCAGATGGACATCGGGGACGCTTACCTGCAACCGGGGCACAACCTGATGGTCTCGGCCAAGGCCGACGATCGACTGGTGTCCGAGTTGAAGGCGATGTATGACGACTTCAGCCCCGAACGCTACAACCTCTCCACCGACGACAAGGGCAACTGGTTGGTGACCATGCCGATCAAAGGCCCGGACACCAAGCCAATGGACCTGTCCCAGCCTCACGTGGATCCCTACAAGGATTTCCGCGGCGGCGTCATGTCGGAGGGCATCTCTCCGATTCCGGCCGGCAAGGGGGGTAACTTCAAGAAGAACAGCCGCATCGAGGCTTTCTGCGACTACCGCCCCCTGCCTCCGCCGCAGCCGATGGGGGACGTGATCGCCGATGTGGTCTGGGAGTCGGATGACCCGGCCCTCGATGGCAAACCTGCCTACGATGCCGATCCCAAGTATGGCGTGGTCGTGCAGTTCGGCAACGCCACGACCGTGACGGTTCAGGCGACCACTGAGGTCTGGGTCCGTGAGGATGTGCCGCCGGTGCCTGAAGTGCCCGAGGTCTCGCACTGGGAAACGGTCAAGTCGGCCGACGTGGATGGCATGCGGACCCAAGAGGGGCGGCTGGTGCCGTACTCGAGCACGGACTGGACCTGGTCCCTGATGCAGAAGCACGATAATGAGTGCCTCTGGAAGCCTTTGCCGACCCCCACGCCGACGCCCACGCCGACGCCGACGCCCACCCCCACGCCTGACACGACGGCCTCCGACACGGTGGCCTCCGACACGGGTGCAGGCAGTGGCGGCGGCAATGGCGGGGGCAACGGGGGCACCAACGGTGCCACCCAGCAGAACTACAAGCTGGCCCAGGCCAATGCGAACAGTCCCTGCTGGGATGCGCTCAAAACCGACCTGACGGGCAAGACCTTCGTGCGCATGAGCTCCGCAGGCGATGAACTGCAGGTCAAGATCATCGACCAGGCCTATCAGCCTGCCAAGCCCGCAAGCTTTGTTGACCGCTTGATCACCAACTGGATCGCGCCGCCACAGTCGGATAGCGGAACGGTGTGGCGGAACGCCTATGTGCCCAGTGGCGAGAATCGCGGGGGCTGGGTGGGTGGCGGCGTGGTCGGCAATAGCAACTTCGTGGCGCGTGACGGCTATGTCGGGTCCGGTTGCCATTGCTCCTACGTGCAGGTCTGGGACAAAATTGTCGACAACACGGCCGAGCAGCCCACCAACGCACAGGGCCGGTCCGTCAACCGGGCACGTAGAACCTACACCATCTCGGCTCAGGCGCGCACCTATGCGCCGAACCCCACCCCGGCTCGGTACGTGGGGGCGGGCATCGGCACGGCGGGCACCACCTACATCAACACCACCGGCAACAACTTCATCAAGAGCCTGACGGCCAGCGGGCAAAGCTTGAGTCGAATCTTGATCCCGCGCTACAGCCCCTTCTTCGAACTCAACCTGAAGGCGCCGAACGGCATGAAGATTGACGATGAGGTGGTGGTCACCTACAGCATCGAAGGGGTGTCTGGGGAGATCGTCAAGACCTTCAATGGCAGCGGGTCTCAGAACTGGCAACAGCGCTGGTACATCCGGATGCCGGACAACGAACCCCACCGCGTCAAGATCAAGGATGTGAGAACGCAGGACCTTTCCTTGTACGGTCGGCAGGATTCACTGGACGCAGCCAACGCCAACCTGATCATGCAACGCAACGGTCGTTACCTGGACCTGACCATCGACATGGCCCCGGCAGCCGCGAAGTAGCGGTTGCCTTCCTCAGCCCCCGCCGCATTGCGGTCGGGGGCTTTTTCACGCCTGCGTGCGGTGAATCCACGCCCGTGGCGTTTGAGGGCT
>JAYKJB010000010.1 GCA_035285325.1 Candidatus Sericytochromatia bacterium | reverse complement strand
CCTGACCATCGACATGGCCCCGGCAGCCGCGAAGTAGCGGTTGCCTTCCTCAGCCCCCGCCGCATTGCGGTCGGGGGCTTTTTCACGCCTGCGTGCGGTGAATCCACGCCCGTGGCGTTTGAGGGCTGCCAGGCTGAGGAATATGGGACTTGGAGGAACCTCACGCCCGTGCGACGCGCGCTTGCCTCTTTGCTGGCCTGCCTCCTCGCCTCGTCCGGGCAGGGGTGCCAGGGGATGGCGCCGCCCGTGAGCGTCCAGGCGCCTGGAACGGCCACGCTGGTGTTGCGTTTGCCGACTGCTCCGCGGACCCTGCAAGGCATTGCCCCCACGCGGCGGGCCCGCATCGTGGTCGAAGCGCGCGACATTCTCGCCCCCTTGTCTCAGGACGTCGACCTGGCAGCCGCCAACCCGATCGCGTCGATCACCCAGGTGCCGCTCGGGCGGGTGCGCGTGGTCACCCTGAATTACCTCGATGCTGCGGGGGCGGTCGTGCCCGGCTTGAGTTACGGGGGCTATACGGACGTGAATGCTGGGGTGAATCGGCTGGCCATCAGCGACCTGACGACCGTCTACAGCCAGATCTATCTGTACTGGCTCAATCGTCTGGCGCAAACCGCTGCCTCCAACCTGGAGCCGTCCAACCTGGAGTGGGTCGTCAATCAGGTGCTGACGACCTACAATCCGGCCTCCCCGCGCATGCTGAACGTGGAAGCGATCGCCGCGGCCCTGGAAAACGTCACGTCGAAGAACCTGCCGACGCCGAACCCGTCCTGGGTCAAGAAGCCCGGTTACGTGATGGTGCGCGTCATGGATGCGCCGGAGGACATTCCCCTGGAGTTTCGCATCGATGACCCGATCTCGGCCCCGGTCGTGTCGACCCGCGGAGAACCCGTCCTGATCGGGCCGCTTGCGCCCAGTTCCAAGGATTACAAGTTGCGGGTGACGCCCTTGACCGATCAGGCCGGCCCGGACTTCACCGGCGTCAGCTTTGCCGTCAGCTTCAGTGACGAGCTGGCCGTGCCCTTCTATCCGAGCGTCAGCCTGGCCAAGAGCGGCCACGGGGATGCTCTTCCGGGACGTGTCGGCGGGGGGCTGGGGGTGGGCCTCGATAACGAGGAGGCCATGTTCATCATCGGGGGGCTGGCCCAACCGAAGGTTGATCCGGTCAGCATCGATCCGGATACCCCTTCGCCCGTGGTGGCCCGCGCGACCCACGCGCTCCAGTACACGCGCGCGGCCAAATGGGTCAATGCGAACCCCTTGCCCAGCCAGTTTCCCCTGTGGGGCAGCGGGGTGGTGCGCACCGGCAATCAGGTGTTCGTATTTGGCGGACAGCGTAACGGGGTGGGGTCCTCCGGGGTGTTTCGCCTGGACCTCAACAACCCGACGGGGCAGGCGGATCAGGTGGCGACGATGCCGGCGCGCCTGTCCGAGGTGGGGGCCGGAATGGTCGGCGGCAAGATCTATATCGGAGGTGGCGCGGCCACCGAGGTCAAGCAGGCGGGCGGCGACATTGATGTCCCGTTCCTGCACAACCTGGTGTTCAATCCGACCACGCTGGCCTTCGAGGCCCCCAGGCTTAACCAGATCACCGCCGAGACGGCGCTGCTGAGCCAGGCCAGTGCGGTGCTGGATGGGCGCTGGTACCTGATCGGCGGGTATCTCGGCAACACGCCCAGTGCGGAGGTTCGCGTGTTCGACGGCACCGGCTGGTCGACCAAGCGGGCCATGCCCACGCCCCGTTCGCACGCCGCGGCGGTCGCGCTGGGGGGCAAGCTGTGGGTGATCGGCGGCGAGGGCCGCTTCAGTGTGCCCTCTCGTTCGGTGGAGGTCTACGACCCGGCCAACGACACCTGGACCATCCGGGCCCCGCTGAGAACGCCCCGTGGTCTGCCGGCCGCGGCCGTGGTCAAGACCACCGCCGGCCAGCAGCGGATCGTGGTGGCGGGGGGCGTGGCCGGGGTCGACGCGGATGATCTGGGTCTTCCGGTGCCTGCGGATGCGGTCGAGGAACTGATCCCATGACGCGGCCCTGGCTTCTGATCCTCGTATTCGCTTTGCTGACGGGCTGTTTCGGGGGCGCTCCCACCGAACCGGAAGCCCAGGAGATCGCGACAGCCAAGAAGCGGCCGACCACGAAGGCCAAGTCGACGGCAGGGGGGCCGAGCTACGCCACTGCAGATGATGCGTCGGGTGAACGCTTTGACTCCAGCCTTGGCGAGCCCGGCAAGGACAAGGCGGCCTCCGCCCCCATTCCCACCCCGACCCCGCCGAATGGCGTGACGGCGCAAGCCGGCCTGGTGGACTCGGGCATTCAGATCCATTTTGAGGAACTGTCCGGGCGTTGGGCCATCCGCCCGTCGCTCAACCGGGCCCGCATGGGCCACGCCGCGGGGGGCCTGTCGGATCGCCTGATCGTGGCAGAAGGGGACCATCGTCCCTCCTTCGAGGAGTTGCTCCCTGGTGGTGAGGCCTGGCGCCTCGACGATACCTATGACCTGAGCTGGGGTTTGAAAACCGACCGGCTGGCCCGCGACCAGGGCCTGAACCTCGTGACCGCTGGGGTGCAAAAGAGCTTCGACGAGCTGTGGGTGACCGGCGGCATGGCCGGTTCCCTGGACCCGACCGGCCGACTCGGCTCGGCCCTCTTCTACCTGTATCGGGGCCGGGGATTCAGCCGGGCCCGCACCGTCGAAACCGGCTCTTTCACGCTCGGAACCCTGCGGTACGCCGCGGCCGGGGGCGTGGTGGGGAGCGAGTTCGTGGTGGTCGGAGGCTCCAACAAGCAGGGCACGGTCCTCAACAAAACCGAGATTGTCGATATTGCCGGCACGCCGAAGGCCAACAATCGCATCGGAGCCCCGATGCCCTGGCCCGAAGGGGAGGCGGTGGCCTCCGGGGTGGCGGGGGCGGCTTCGGCCACGGCGGAGAATCAACTCTTCGTGGTCGGGGGCTATGTGGTCGTGAACGGCCGCCCGGTGGTGCAAAAAGCCGTACACTCTTACAACGTCAAGATCGATGCCTGGACGCGGCTGCCGGATTTGCCCAAGGAGGTCCACGGCGCGGCAGCGGCCGTGATGGACGATACCCTCTACGTCGTGGGTGGCTTCGATTCGAAAGGCGTGCCGCAAGGGGCGTTCTATGCCTATCCGCTGACCACCGGTGATCGCTGGTTGACCCCGCCGGCCATGCCGACCGCGCGCGGCATGCTGACCTTGACCCCATTCCGAGGAATGTTGTGGGCGATCGGGGGCGTGGGGGCCAACCGGCGGGCGCTGCAGACGGTGGAGGTGTACAGGCCATGAACGTGCTGGGTCACCTTCGCCCCCCCGTGGCCGCGCTGGCGTTGACGGCCACGCTGCTGGTGGGCTGTGTCGCGCCCGAGGGGTCGCGCCCGCCCTCTGGTTCGGCTGGGAGCTCCTTCGACGCCCTCCCGGCTGCGTCCGGACTGGCCCCCGCCATTCCCGCGCCAGGCGTGCCGGAGTGGCGCGGTGATTCGGCGGTCCCGCTGGCGCCCCCCGTCCCGTCGCTGGAACCGCCGCGTTTCGTCCCGGATGAGTTGCTGGTTTCCCTGAATGCCGGCGTGGAGACGCGCACGTTCCTGAAACAGCCTGACCTGGATGGCTTCCGGTTGCTCGACGAGCTGGCGCTGGGAGCGCGGCGCGTGCTGCACCTGCGGCTTCCGGAGACACGCTCCCTCACCAGCGCCCGCGAACAGCTGAGCCGCTTGCCTGGGGTGGCCTATGTGGAATTGAATCTGCTGTCGCGCCCTGCGCTGGTTCCCAATGACCCGATGTACGGGGACCAATGGGCCCATCAGCCGCAGTTCGGCGACACCGAGGGGGCCTGGGACCTGCTGGGGGATGCCCCCGCCAGCAAGGTGATCGTGGCCGTGATCGACACCGGCATCGACGGCTTGCACGAGGAATTTCAGGCCGATCCCGGGGCGAGCCGCGTGTATGGGGGCCGCAACGTCTCCACCCAGCGGGCGGGCCAGGCGGTCGATCCGGACATCTGGGCTCAGAACCTGTTTGACGAGTCGGGCCATGGCACGCTGGTGGCCGGCATCATCGGGGCGGCTGGCAACAATGGCAAGGGCGTCGCCGGCGTGTCCTGGGGCTGCCGGATCATGCCGATCAAGGCCGCCAACTACAATGAACTGGGGGAGTTCGATTTCAAGCTTTTCGACATCATCCGGGGCATCGTGTGGGCTTTGAACTACGATGACACCGTCTACGGCGCGCGCGTGCGGGTGATCAATCTGAGTCTGGGCGCCAACCTCGGGCGCGTCAGCCCGATCTATCAAGACGCCGTCAATCTGGCCCGGCGCAAAGGGGTGCTGGTGATCGCCGCCTCCGGTAACTTCGGGGCCCCGGTGGTCGGGGCGCCGGCCAACACGCCGGGCGTGATCGCGGTGGGCGCCACCGCCCAACATGTCAATACCGAGTTCGTGGCCCACTATTCCAATTACGGCCCGCGCCTCGACCTGGTGGCCCCTGGCAGCTCGATCCGGGTGGTGCTGCCGGGGCATGAGTCCCAGGTTGGCACGCGCGGCGGGGTGAGCCTGACGAATTACGGCTTTGCCTCCGGAACCTCCGAGGCCGCTCCCTATGTGGCCGGGGTGGCGGCCCTGGTGTTCGCCAAGTATGACCGCGACAACACCTCGCTGGGCTCGCTTGGCAGCGCGATCGAGATGGTGGATCAGGTGCGCACCCATCTCTTGATGTCCGTGGACGATTTCGGCACGCCGGGCTGGGATCCCAGCTGGGGGTACGGCCGCATCAACGCCCGCAAGGCGCTTTCCGAGGCGACTTTGCGTCCCTTCGACACCCGCCTGGGCCGCAAGCCCGTGGTATACTGAGCACGCCGTTTCGAGGCGGCTCCGGGGCGTTTGGCAGAGTGGTCGATTGCGTTCGTCTTGAAAACGAATGAGGTCTAAAAAGCCTCCGAGGGTTCGAATCCCTCAGCGCCCGCTACAATTTCCGCATTGAGGTCTGGCGGTCCTGGCCCGCACTCCCGTGAGAGGCAGCGGCCTGAAGCGCCTATCGGAGCCAGCCGTGAACCATCACCCTCAACTCGACGCCCTGCGCGCCCACCTGGCCGCCCAGGCGGGCCGCCTGACCGAGGCGGATGCGCCGCTGGCGCTGGCGGTGCTGCACGAGTATCTCGATCAAGGGGCGGCCCTTGATCGCGCCCTGCGCGCCGACGTGGCCCAGTTTCGCCCGGCCGACGAGATCGGGCGCTTGCTGTGCTGGCTGTTCGTGGTCACCATCGACGCGGCGACCCACTCGGGCCGGGAGGGCGCGCTGGCCGCCCACGCGGCTTCCGGTCAGCCGCTGGCGGCAGAGGCCGCGGACCTTCATCGCCGGCTGACGGACCCCGCCTTTCTGGCTGCGCGTGGGGCGCGGCCGGTGGTGACAAATCGGGCCGACGGGCGAGGCTGTCCCACCCCCTGAACCTCTCGGGTGTGCGAGGCCCCCATCAGACGGTCAGAAATTGCGTCTCGACATCGGCCACATGGGCCTCGAACTGGTGATGTTCCAGCCAGTCGATCGCCTTGGACAGCACCCGGTTGGCGTGGGCCTGTTCGTTGGCGCACAGCACGAGGCCCAGCGTGGCGGCCTCCGTGTCATCGAGGCTGTCGACCTCGGCAGCCATGACCGCGAACTGGTTCATCAGTTTTTGCACGATCGGCTTCACGATCGACCGCTTGTCCTTCAGCGAGCCGATATCCGTGAGTTCCAGTTCAACGCGCGCGATCCCGACGATCATGGGGCAGTCTCTCTTCTTCCGGGAGTCCGCTGCCTGACTTGCCCCTCCCGTCGCTCGGCAGGGGGTTCCAATTTGCTCGCCGGGCGTGCTTTCATGGAACCATGACGACGACTGAAAATTCGCTCTCCCATCACTTGATCGAGTTGGAAGACCGCTACGGCGCGCACAATTATCATCCGCTCGGAATCGTGATCTCCGAGGCGAAGGGCGCCTGGGTCACGGACGTGGCCGGCCGGCGCTATCTGGATTGTCTGTCGGCCTATTCGGCGGTGAACCAGGGGCACGCCCATCCGCACATCCTGGAGGCGATGATGCGCCAGGCGCAGCGGGTCACCCTGACCTCGCGGGCCTTTCACAACGACCAGTTGGGACGCTTCTACGAGCGCCTGACGCGCCTGACCGGTTTGCCCCGGGCCCTGCCCATGAATTCGGGGGCCGAGGCCGTGGAAACCGCCCTCAAGGCCGCCCGCAAGTGGGCCTATCAGGTCAAGGGCGTGCCCGAGGGCCAGGCCGAGATCATTGTCTGTGAGGGGAACTTCCACGGCCGCACCATCTCGATCGTCAGCTTCTCGACCGAACCCCAGTACCGGGCCGGCTTTGGTCCGTTCACCCCCGGTTTCAAGGTGATTCCCTACGGCGATGCCGAGGCCCTGCGGGCGGCGATCGGTCCCAACACGGCGGCCGTGTCGCTGGAGCCGATTCAGGGCGAGGCCGGCATCATCGTGCCACCGGATGGCTACCTGCGCGAGGTCGAGGCGATCTGTCGGGCCAACAACGTGTTGCTGATGCTCGACGAGATCCAGACGGGGCTCGGACGCACGGGCAAGACCTTCTGCTTCCAGCATGAAGGCATCATGCCCGACGTGCTGGTGCTGGGCAAGGCGCTGTCGGGCGGTTTCTATCCCGTGTCCGCCATGCTGGCCCGTGAGGACGTCATGGGCGTGTTTCATCCGGGCGACCATGGCTCCACCTTCGGGGGCAATCCGCTGGGGTGCGCCGTGGCGATCGCCGCGCTGGAAGTGCTGGAGCAGGAACACCTCGCCGACCGGGCGGCCGAACTGGGCGAGAAGGCCTTCGCCCGGCTGCGCGCGATGCAAAGCCCCCACGTGGTCGAGGTGCGCGGCAAGGGTTTGATGATCGGCATCGAGCTCAACACGGCGGCCCGGCCCTATTGCGAGGCGCTCTGGGCTCGTGGGGTGCTGTGCAAGGAGACGCACCACAAGGTGATCCGCTTCGCGCCGCCGCTGGTCATCTCCGAGGCGGACCTGATGTGGGCAATCGACCAGCTGATCGATACGTTGGCCGGGCCCGACGAGGCCGATGCGCCCTGAGCCTCGCGCGAAGGACCTCGCTGCCGACACCGCGGGGGAGGCTGCCGGGTCGGCGCTGAGTGACCCCGCTGGAGCAGGCCTGACGTCGCCGCTGGGCCCGCCCGGCTGGTGGCACTTGGAATCAGATTGGGTGTTTCTCAATCATGGTTCCTTCGGGGCTTGCCCCTCGCCGGTGCTCGCCGAACAGTCTGTCTGGCGCGAGCGCATGGAGCGCCAGCCCTTGCGCTTCCTGGGCCGGGAACTGGAGGGTCTGCTCGATCAGGCGCGGGGGGCGCTGGCGGCCTTCGTGGGCGCGGATCCGGCTGGGCTCGTCTTCGTGGCCAATGCCACGACCGGCGTGGCCACGGTGGTGGCCTGCTTGCGCCTGACGCCGGGCGATGAGCTGCTGACCACGACCCACGTCTATCCGGCGGTGCGGCACGTGTTGCGCCGCGCAGCTGAGCGCAGCGGGGCGAGGCTGGTGGAGGTGCCGCTGCCCTTTCCGCTGACGGAGGCCGAGGCGATCACCCAGGCGGTGCTGCAGGGCGTCACGCCGCGCACCCGCCTCGCCGTGCTGGACCATCTCACCAGCCCGACCGCCTTGCGCTTCCCGTTGGAATCACTGGTGCCGGCCCTGCGCGCGCGCGGGGTGGAGACGCTGGTCGACGGGGCCCATGCCCCGGGCCAGATTCCGCTCGACCTGACGGCCCTCGGCGCCGCCTACTATGTGGGCAACTGCCACAAGTGGCTGGGGGCGCCCAAGGGGGCGGCTTTTCTCTCGGTCCGCCCTGATTGCGAGGCCGGCATCGTGCCGCTGGTGGCCAGTCGCGGAGCTTACTCTCCGCGCACCGACCGCCCCCGCCTGCATCTGGAGTTCGACTGGGTGGGCACCACCGACCCCACCGCGGTGCTGAGCATCCCGGCTGCTCTGGCCGCCCACGCCAGCCTGCTGCCTGGCGGCTGGCCGGCCCTGATGGAACGCAATCACCGGCTGGCCCTGGCGGCTCAGGCCGTGATGGCGGAGGCCTTGGGCTTGCCCGATGGTCCGCCGGCCGCTCTGCTGGGGGCCATGGCGGCGCTGCCGCTGCCGCCAGACCCCACCCCTCTGGCGGCCCAGGCGCCCTTTCACTCGGTCTTGCAGACGGACTTGCTGGCGGCGGGCTTCGAGGTGCCGCTGTTTCATCACCCGGCCCATCCGGAGCGCGTGATTCGCGTCTCGGCCTTTGCTTACAACCACCTGGCCCAGTACCGTGCCCTGGCCGCGGCGCTGCTTGACATGGTGTGTTAATAGCTTGTTAAAAAAGGCAACAGGGGCTGCGTGGGTGGGGATAATGCTGGCGGTGCGGCCGCTGGATGCCGCCGGCAAGGGCCGTTGCCCGCTTCGTGCGGGGCTTCCGTCAGGGGGAGTTCGATCGTGCAAGCCACCCACCGGGTTCGCCAGGGCGAAAGCCTCTACGCCATCGCCAGGAAGCACCACACGACGGTCGAGGCCCTGCAGGCGGCCAACGGCATCGCCGATCCGAACCTGATCCAGGCCGGCGCCACCCTGCGCATCGTGCCGCCGCCGACGGCCGCTGTCGCTGTGGCGCCTGATCAGGCGACGCTCGAGCGGCCGCGCGGGAACGCCCTGTCCCAGCTCGGTTTGCCGGCTGGCCCCCCCACGCAGGCTTCGCCGCCGCTGCCGGACACCGACGCGCGCCCGGCGCAACCGCCGAGCGTGGCCGCCGGGGCTCGAGCGCCGGCGCAGGCCGATGCGGCCGAGGAAACCCAGGCCAACCTGTCGCCCGCCGACAAGGAGGCCCTGGTGCGGGCGATCGCCGCGGAGGCGCGTGGCGAAACGCCGGCCGTCTGGGCTGCCATGGCGCAGACGATCATCAACTACGCGCGTTTCAAGGGCGAGTCGATCCCGCAGCTGGTGCGTTCCAGCTACCTGAGCTCCAATCACGATGGCAACCGCGTCTACTACCAGATGCCGCTCGATCGGATTCCCAACCGCGAGGGCATCGAGGCTGCGGTGGAACAGGGGGCCCGCGGGGATTCCGCGGTCGGGGAGAAGCACATTTTCTTTCACGACACCTCGATCTCGACGCCGTGGTACGGCACCCAGCCGGTGCGTCTTGGGCGGATGGTGTTCTATGCGCCCAAGCCGGGTGTGCAGGTTTGAACGCGACGACCACCAGGCGCGGCGCCAGGTAGTTAATTCTTCGTTAACTGCCGCAAGAGTTTGGGTTTAGCTCCCGAAAACGATCCTGTCCAGCCACTTCGTCATTCGGGACCAACACGCATGCCGCAGCCGCTCTTCAAGTCTGCTCTTGACTCTTCAACTGGCGCGATGGCTCCCCTCCCTCGCGTGACGAATGCTGCGGAGGCTCTGCCGCTGGCCTTTCCGGCGCCTGTCCTGGGCCAGGATGCCTTGATGCTGTCGTTGACTTCCCGGCCGGAAGCTGAGGCGCCCCAGACCGAGGCCACCGGCGGCAGTTTGCGCGGCTTGACGCCCCCGGAGCGGGAGGCGCTCATCCGCGCGGTGGCCGCCGAGGCACGAGGGGAATCGCCCGCCGTGTGGGCGGGCGTGGCGCAGACGATCATCAACTACGCGCGGGTCAACGGGCAGTCGATCCCGCGCCTGGTACGTAGCAGTTACCTCAGCTCCAATTACGATGGCAATCGGCGCTACTTCACGATGCCGCTGGGCCAGATCCCTAACCTGGATGGCATTCAGGCCGCCGTGGATGCTGCTGCCGAGGGGCGTTCACCGGTCGGTTCGCGCCGGATTCACTTCCACGACATCAGCATCACCATGCCGTGGTTCGGCAAGCCCAGTTCAGCCCTGCGGATGGGGCGCATGGTGTTTTTCGAGGCCCGCTGAACCGCCCGTCACCAAAGGTGGTCAACGGGCCCGTGGCGTGGCGGTCCTCGCGCTGCCTCGGGCGGGCGGCAGCGTCTGGCAGTGGGGACACAGGTGGGTGCCGCGCTGGGCCACGACGCAACGGATCAGTGCGGTGTGGCAGCGACCGCAAGGGGCTCCGGTGCGGCCATAGACCAGAAAGTGGTCCTGGTTCTCGCCCGATTCTCCGGTGCCCGTTCGGTAGTCGCGCAAGGTGCTGCCGCGCAGGCGGATGGCCTTGTCCAGCACGAACCTGATCGCCTCGTGGAGCCGCTGCACCTCGTTCGCGCGGAGGCTGTCTGCCGGGCGCTCCGGATGCAACTGGCTGTGCCAGAGGGCTTCATCGGCGTAGATGTTGCCGATGCCTGCGATCAGGCTCTGGTCCAGCAGCAGGGGCTTGATACGGGTGGTGCGCCCGCGCAGGATGCCCTTCAGGCAGGCCGGCGTGAAGGCGTCCGCAAGCGGTTCAGGGCCGTGGGCCGCGTCCAGTGCGGCGAGACCAGCCGCATCGAGCAGCCGCATCCGGCCGAACTTGCGCACGTCTCGGAAGTGCAGCGTGCGGCCATCCGAGAGGGCCAAAACCAGACGCGTGTGGGCGTCCACGCGTTCTTCCGGTCGAGGCACGAACAGGCTGCCCGACATGCGCAGGTGCACGGCCAGCGTCAGGCCGCCGGACAGCTCGAGCAGCAGCCACTTGGCGCGACGCGAGACGCGCTGGATCACCTGACCCTTGATCGCGGCGCCGAAGCCTTCCGGATCAAGCGGGGCGATCAGGCGGGGCCAGTCGAGGTGCTGGAGCGCGGCGATGCGGGCGCCGCCGACGTGAGCCGCCAGATCGCGGGCCGCCGTTTCAACTTCGGGCAGTTCCGGCATCAAGGCCTCCTCCAGCTGGGCGTTGCGCTCATCATAGCCGGGCCCTGGCCCGCGCGTCACGCGCTGAGCCCGTGGCTTTGCCTGGTCTCATTTACCATTTCTTAATACAATATTAAGTAAGTTTTCAATTGAGCGGGGCGATAAGACCTCGGAACCCTGCTTGGAGGCACCCATGGCCCTGCACCGATTCCGCGGAGCGACCGCCCTTGTCAGCAGCTTTCTGCTGCTGGGCGTCTTGCTGGTGTCGGGCTGCGGCCGCACGCCGGCCAACCCGCTCGGGCCCGATGAGCCGGAACCCGGCCCGCAGGAACCGGCTCCCAGCGAGGCGCCCGGTGAACCGGCGCTACCCTTGCCCGCGCCTTTTCCGCCAGGAGGCGCGCAGCCGGCCCCTCCCGCCCCCGTGGCGCCCAAACCACCCGCGTCCGGCAATCCGCGTCCGGCGCTGCGCCCCTTGCCCAAACCGACCTCCACGCCACCGGTCAAGGCCGGAGCCGGCGCGCCAGCGCCTGATCCGGGTGCGCAGATGGGGGAATTCATCGAGCTCCTCGGCAGGTTCGGCTACGATCCCGGCGCGCGTGACATCCAGAACGTGCGCATGCAGGTGGCGGTGGTCAACCGGGTGCCGGCGGCCCGCTTTCACTGGGTCGAGAGCCCCACGCTGGGGCTGACTTACGGCAAACGGGTCAAGGATTTCCCCAAGCCGATCTCTTACCAGCAGTGGAAGGCTGACGGCCTGGAACTGGCCCGGCGCAATCAGGGCATCGCCTACTACGTCGGCCGACGGGCGCTTTACCGCGACATTCTGCGCGATCGTTACAACGACACCGGTTCGGATGCCGAGCTGGTCTTCTACAAGCGCCTGGTGCGCACCCAGTTCTTCGTCTCCTACCGCGCGGATGGCCAGATCGACGACTACGGCTACTTCCCGGTGGATGATTGGCGCAATTTCCTGCCCGTTCCGGGCGCGTTCTGGCAGTAGGAGGCCGGCGTGCGATCGCTTCACGTGTGGCGCCTGAGCCTCCTGACATGCGGGCTGACCGCCCTGACCGCCGCTTGCGGTTTGCCTCAAACGGGCCTGGACGGCGCGCGGGCCAAGGGGCGCGGCACGTTGGCGGCTCAGTCGGTGTGGGAACCGCCCACGGTGCTGGAAGATTTCGACAGCACGGCCAATCAATATGACCATTACGGACCGGTCAGCCATCCCTTCTTCGATCCGCTTGAGTTCACGCCCCTGAAACCGAGCGCAGCCGGTTCGACCGTGCTGGAGATTCTGGGGGCCAATCGCCCCAAACCCCGCAAGGGCTTCCTGTTCACGGCGGATGTCGAGGACGCCGGGGCGCTGGTGCGCGAGGTCAACGAGAAACCCGTGATGGCCGAGCAGGTCAAGGTCGGCTTCAAGTGGGCCAACAACGGGGCGCCCACCACGGACCCCTGCCTGTACGCGCAGGTGGTCTTCGTCTTCGACTCCAAGCGCCTCGGACGGCGCGGCTTGGGCTACGTCTGGAGCAATCGCCATTGTCCCGGAGCGGTCCTGACGGGCCAGCTGGGCAACGGTGAGGGCGCCCTGCCGCTGCGCCTGATCTGTCTGGCGCAGGGCGTGGGGCTGGGGCAACCCTGCGGGGAGGCGGCCCTGAACAAGATGAGCTTGACGGCGGTCGAGCGGGATTTTGCCGCGGACGTGCGCTGGGCTTTCTCGGAGTCGACGCCGGCCGGCGAGATCGGCATCGTGGCGGATCGCGGGCCCGGTGGCTGTGAACCGGCCCGGGTCCAGCCCCCGCGGGTGTTCACCAGCCAGTCCAACGCCGATCTGACGGGCATCATCGGCCTGGCCTTTGGCGCCGAACTGGCCAAGGGAATTTGTTCCCACGCGATCGTCGATGACGTCTGGGTTCAGAAGGCATGGCCGCGCTGATGGCTGGCGCCTGGCCGTTCGGACGCGGCTCCGCGGGCGTCACCGTGGGGCTGGCGGTGCTGGCCGCCGGGTGTGGCACCTGGGGGTTTCAGGCCGAACTGCTGGTGCGCGTGGTCGATGCCCGCACGGGGCAGGCGGTCAGTGGCGCGCTGGTGGAGGCCGATCTGCAGGAGCGTCGCACCGGGCCCAGCGGACAGGCGCGCTTCACGCTCAAGCCGGCCGCCTATGATGTGGCCGTGACCCATCCTGCCTATCAAGCGCTGGTGACGGACGTGATGCTGGCGCCGAACGCGGTCCTGGCGCGCACGGTGGGCCTTGAACCGCGCTCCCCGGGGGCCAGCCCGGCACCCCCCTCGCCGGGGGCCTCGCCGCTGCCGTCCGGGCCCCCCCCGGCCACGCCCGGGAGCGACGTCAGCGTGTCAGGGCGAGTGACCGATCCGAGTGGCAACCGGTTGCCGAATGCCGACCTGCTGGTCGAATCCGCCTGGGGCATTCCGCTCGGCCAGGCGCGCACCAACGCGCAGGGTGAATTCCGGGTGGCCCAGCTGCCCAGAGGGGAGACGATCAAGCTGACGGTGATCGCGACCGGGTTCCGCTCGGTGACGCGTACGGCGCGCCTGGAAGGCGACTGGCGGCTGGACTTCACCGGCATGTACGCGCTGCGCCCCGACCAGCCGGCCCCGGCTCAGCCGGGAGGCCCCGCGACGGTCCAGATCGATGGGGCGGTGGAAGATGCGGCGGGAGTGGCCGTGGATGGTGCTTTCGTGCGCGCCGAGTCGGACAACGTCCGTTACCCCTTCACGGCGATCGCCCTGACGCGCTACGGCCATTTCGAGTTCAAGGCGCCGGCTGACATTCCGATCCGCTTCACCGCCACCAAGCCGGGCTACCGCCCGGTCACCTTTCTCGAGCGTCTGACCTGGGTGCCCGGGGCCGGCCCGCTGCGGCTCGACTTCACCGGCGGGCGCGCCCTGGTGCCACAACGCACGCCGTGAATTTTCGCTGCGGACGCAAGTTGGCGCTTGCCGTCGGCGATAGGAATTAAGAAGAAGTAAAGCTTAGATAAGGTTTCATTGAAGAGGTCCCTGGTGATGGCAGTTTCACGCGGAGTCGGTGTGCGCTTTGGAATCTCGCTGACGCTGTTGGCCACGTTGCTGGCCACGGGGTGCGGACAGGCGGCGCGCGTGGGCGGGCTCGGCCTGGGCGCAGATGGCCTGAGCCCCCGGCGCAGCGGCTACGCCGTGCGCTTCCAGCCGCGCCCGATGGTGCGGCAGCTGCGCGAGCCCTTGCCCGGCACCGGGCGCCGCGTGGGCGTGCTGGACGATGATGCGCCGCCCGCGGAAGAGCCTGCCCCGGTGGTGCCGCGCGGCGATCAACCTGCCCCCACGGCCCCCGGGCTTCGTCCCTTGCCCAAGCCCACGCCCACGGCCCCGCCCAGACCCCCTGCGCCGCCGCGGGAGCCGGATGAGGTCGATGGCCTGCTGACCTTGTTGCAGAATTTCGGCTACAACGGCGATCGCGCCAAGATGGTCCGCTCCCTGCAAGCCTGCATGTTCACCTATCCCGTTCACTCCCCGCAGTCCCCGGGCGGCTGGGACAAGCATATCAACCCCCGCGAGCACTACGATTGGTGGAAGAAGACCCTGCCGCCCGATGAAACGGGCTCCTTCAATGACTACATGCAGCAGTCGCTGCTGATCGCGCAGAACAAGTTCGACGTGGTGTATTACATCTGGTTGTCGAAGCAGTACAACCCGGAGCAGATGAAGCGCGAGGGGCGCACCTCGCCCTTTGTCGATCTCAACGAGCAACTGCCCGTGGTCAAGGGCATCGCGGGCGGCGGCTGGCTCGTGCAGCTGGCCCCCAACGGCACGATCCACGACTACCTCAAGATCCCGGAACAGTACCTGCGCGATTACAACCACCTGGTCATGATTCCGGAGTCCCTGTACTTTTAAGCCATGAGTGACGATCTGCAGCAGGCCAGCTCCTTCCGTCCCGCGGCTCCCGCCGGGGAGGTCACAGGCCTTGAGCGGCTTGCCGCGGGCGTGGCCCACGGCGCGCCCTTTCTGGGGGTACCGCTGCTCGCGCCCTTCTTGATCTGGTTGCTCTTCCCGTTGCTGCGGCCCTCGCCCTATGTGCGCCATCAGGCGATGCAGGCGGTGCTGTTCCACCTGTTCGCCGTGATTCTGCTGACGCCCCTGTGGGCGGCTGCGATGGCGCTCTGGTACGTGATCCTGATCGGCTGGCCGTTTGCCTTGCCGTT
The DNA here is from genome assembly GCA_035285325.1 of Candidatus Sericytochromatia bacterium. Taxonomy (NCBI): domain Bacteria; kingdom Bacillati; class Candidatus Sericytochromatia; species Candidatus Sericytochromatia bacterium. The sequence goes on along the minus strand of JAYKJB010000010.1, from coordinate 7,226 downwards.
GACCATCCTGGCCGGTGTGGTCTCACTCTGGATGGGCTGGGTGGTCCTGGTGGCGACCTGGAAGGCGTTACACGGCGAGGCCTATCGCATGCCGGTGGTGGGGGGCTTCACGCGGGTCGACTGACCCGCGCGGCTTCACGCATCCAGGCGTCCGAGCACCAGGGCGGCGGCCGCCCCGACGGCCCCTAGAATCTCCCGTGCCTCCAGGCCCTCTCCGGTCACCAGGGCGACGCCCCAGACGGGGGCCGCGGGGGATTCAGCCAGCGGAATGGCCAGGGTGGCCGCCCCCTGCTCTCTGACTTCGCGGGATTCCATCGCTGAGATGCACAGGGCCGTGTCCACCTGGTCGGCATGGAAGGGAATCTCCCCGGCCCCCCGCGAGCGGGCACCGTAAGGGGACAGGGCCTGATCCAGCACGAAGACGCGCGTGGCCCCGGGCGCGAGCGCGAACAACGCGTCGGCAATCGCCACGGCGATCGCCTGCTCCTGCTGGGCTTGTAACAGCTTCGGCCACATCCCGTTCAGGACCTGGGCCTCGCGCAGCGCCAGCGCCAGGGCGGCCATTTCCTCTGCCGGTGCGGTCACCTTGGGCAGCAGGTACTGCGCCTCAGTCAGCAGCGTTTCCAGCCGCTTGGCAATCGCTGGTGGAGATTCGTCATCCTGGGCCAGCAGGCCCTGCATGGCACGCTCGACCCGTTCAACGTCGATCGCCAACTTCTCGGCTCCCAGCGACAGGGCCGTGCGGCGGGCCTGTTCCAGCCAGCCAGCAGCCTCGGAACGCGCACCTGCCTCGATCGCGATCTGGCCCAGTTGCAGCGCGGCCTGGGCCACCAGAAACTGGTTGGGTTGCGCCATGACGGCCCGCAGATCCTGGCGGGCCCGCTCGCGATCGCCCGTGCGGGCCGCCAGCACGCCAGCCAGGTAGGTCCGACGCCCGGCCCAGTCGACCCGGTTGGCCGCCTTCACGCTGCTGGCGGCTTGCTGCAGCAGCTGGGTCGCTTCGGGCAGCAGGCCGACATGGAGCAACGCTTCCACGTTGGCCAGCTGGATGCGAGCCAGGCTCACGGGCGGGGTGGTGGCAGGCACCCGGCGCAGCGCTTCGGCCGCCAGCGCCAGCCCGGCTTCGGTGTCGCCGGCGCCGGTGCGCAGCAATCCCTCCAGGGCCTGGGCCTCACAGGCCCCCACCAGCTCCTGGCGAGCTTCGGCCCGTTTGCGGGCCTCGCTGGCCAGTTCGCGGGCTCGCTCCCCCTCGCCCAGCGCGCGGCACACCAGGGCGGCCTGGATGCCGGCCTGCACCATGGCAGCCACCTCGTGAAGCTCCTCGGCCAGGGTCAGGGCCCGCGTGGCGGTCTGCCTGGCGAACTGAACCTCGCCCCGGGCCATCTCCGCCTCGCCCAGGCGCAGCAGGGCCTGCACCAGGCGGGGGCGATCGCCCTCGCTCTCGAACAACGCGCTGGCCTGCTGCAGCAGGGCCACGCCTTCCCCCTGGCGTTCGCGCGGGCCGACGGCCAGCACGGAGCCGAGCGACAGCAGGGCGATCGCGCGGGGCAGCTGAGCCGCCTCCGAGGCTCCCCCCAGCGCCGCTTCACCACTTTCCACGGCGGCGTCGAAGCGCCCGAGCGCGTTTAAGGAGTCGGTCACGCCGGCGAGGGCCAGCGAGAATCCATCCATGTCCCCGCGGCTCTGGGCCGTGTCGGCCGCTTCCCGCCAGGCCAGACTGGCGTCTTCGTGGACATTCAGCTGCGCGTACACGCGGGCCAGCGCCATCAGGCCGCTCACGCGCTCGTGAGGGGGCAGCACCCCGCGCGCCTCCCGCAGGCAGGTCAGGGCGGCCGAGAGGTCATCTGCCTGACGATGCGCTTCGCCGAGCGAGGCCAGGTAGGCGCCGCGCATCGGGTGCTCGGCCTCCAGCATCACCAGGCCTTCCTCGAGGATCGTGCGGGCGGTTTCGCTGGCGCCCAGGGTCAGGATCTGCCGGGCGGCCGCGAGCGTGAGCGGGGCGGCCACCTCAGGGCGTTCCGCTCGCATGGCGTGCAGGGCTCCGCTCAGCGGATCCAGCACCAGGCGCCCGTCGACGAAGGCATCGACGAGCGTGCGGTGCAGGCTGACCTGGCGCTCGGGCGGCAGGGCCCGGGCGTACATGGTGGCGAAATCCGGGTGCGTGAAGGCATAGCCACCCTGAACACGTGTCAGGATACCGGCGCGCAGCAAGGCGTCCAGGCCGGTGGCCAGCACCTCCACCTCGGGCACCAGCGCCTCCAGACAGGCGGGGCGAATCAGGGGACCGAGCAGGGCCGCGGCCCCACCGACGGCCCAGGCGTGCCCGTCGAGCGCACTGCCGCGGCGCCAGGCGAGCGCACTGACCGTCTCGGGCCAGTCGGCCGGAACCGGGATGTCGCAGGAGGTGGCCCCCACCCGGATCTCGCCCGCGTCACGCCACAAGCTGATCAGGGTTCGCACGAACCAGGGCTGTCCGGCGGCAGCCGCCGCCAGCGTCGTCAGATCGCCTTCCCGGACGGCAGGCGCGGGCAGCATGGCCTTGGCCAGCGAGAGCAATTCATCGGCGCCGAACGGCGTGATCTCGACGCTCGGCCAGGGAAGTTCGCTGACCCGGCCGGGGGCCCCGGCCACCAGCCAGACGATCGGTGCATCCCCCAGGCGTCGCACCAGCGCGACAAGCATGGCCCGACTGGCCTCGTCGGCTTCATCCCAGTCATCGAGCAGCACCACGAGCCCCGGCGAGGCCACCCCGGTGATCAGTTCCAGCAACGCGCTGCAGAGGCGTCGCCAGAGCAGTTCGCTGCTGAGCGGGCTCTCCGGCGCTGGGCTGACCTCCGCCTCTGCCGGCCAGCTGGCATTCGGTGGCGGGGCCATCAGCGGCGCGAGTCGCAGCCGGCAGCGTTCGAGCAGGGACCCCTGGCGCTCCTGGGCGATCGCGCTGAGCGTTTTCAACGCCTCTCGCCACGGGGACAGGGGCCAGGCCTGAGGCCCCAGGCCACGCAGTCGCACCACGGCATGCTTGTTGCGCAGGGACATGGCCGCCGTCAACGACAGCAAGGTCGACTTGCCCCAGCCGGGCGGGGCTTCCAGCCGCCGCACCGCCCCTTGTCCGTTCGATAGGTTGGTGAGCAGCCGTTCGATCGGCACCATGGCGGCGACGCGCGGTTGGGTCGGGGGGAGCAGGAAGGGGGCCTTTTGGGGCAGACGCACCAGTCCGCTGCCCTTGGTCTCCAGCTCGATCAGGGCGGTCTGCGCGTCGGGCAGCCGGTCGGCCGGCTGGCGAGACAGCAGGCGACGTCCGAGCGCCGCCAGCGGGTCGGCCACCAGGTCGAGCAGATCCAGCTCACCGGGCATTTCCCCGGTCAACCAGAAATGAATCAGGGCCCCCACGCTGTACAGGTCGGCCCGAGCATCCAGAGGCAGTCCGGCTTCGTGTTCCGGGGAGCGGTAACCGATCGGGCCAGGCCGCCGGGCCGCTTGCCCCATCGGGGTCATGTTGCCGTAGCCGACCAGCACGATGCCGGCTTCGGTGCGTCGCAGCTGGGCCGGCTCCAGGGCCGCGTGGACCCAGCCGTGGCGGTGGATCGCCACCAGCGCCTCGAGCAGCTGTTTGACGCAGGCAGCGACCTCGTTGGGCTGTACCAGGGTGGCCGGGGGGCCTTCGGCGTAGCCCATGGTGTAGAAGGGACGCTCGGCCAGGTTGCTGCCGTCCGAGTACAGGCGCACCAATCTGGGGCCACGTAGCTGGGCCACGCGCCAGGCCTCGAGCTTGAACTCGTGGCGCGCCTCCGGGTCGTTCGCCCGGTCATCCGGCAGGCGCTTCAACACGAGCGGCATCCCGTCCTGATCCTGCACGAGGAGCAAGTAGGGCCCGAGGGGGCGAACAGGCGTGAAGCGATCCGCAGTGTGAACCATCGCCGCCATTCTACAACGAGTGGCGCGCCGCAAACCGTGTTGCAGGAACCAAGACCGGCTGATCGCCTTCTGGCGTCTGGTGCGGGTCGGATGCTATGATGAGCCGGTTTTGCGCTGGTCTGCGCGTGTCGGGCGATGTGGCCCTTCGCGAGGCGCGCCGCTCGAGGGGGAGTCCGTGTTCAAGAAGATTCTCATCGCCAACCGTGGCGAGATCGCGGTGCGCATTCTGGCGGCCTGCCGCAAGCTGGGCGTGGCCGCCGTGACCGTTCACTCCGAGGCCGATGCCCGGGCCGCCCACGTGCTGCAAGCCGAAGAAAGCGTGCTGCTCGGTCCGGCGCCGGTGGTGCAGAGTTACCTGCGCATCGATCGCCTGCTCGAGATCGCCCAGCAAACGGGCTGCGACGCGGTGCACCCCGGCTATGGCCTGTTGTCCGAAAATGCTGACTTTGCACGCCGCTGTGCCGAGGCTGGCCTGACCTTTATCGGGCCTTCGCCCGAGGTCATCGCCGCGATGGGCTCCAAGACGGCCGCCCGTGAGGCCATGGCAGCCCACGGGTTGCCCGTGGTACCGGGCTCCAACGGGGCCGCGGCCGACCTGGCCGAAGCGGAACGCATCGCGGCCGAGCTCGGCTACCCCGTGATGCTCAAGGCGGCGGCGGGTGGCGGTGGCATCGGCATGCAGGCCCTGCATGATCCGGCGGAACTGGAAAAGGCCTGGAAGATGGCCACGGCCCGGGCCAAGGCTTACTTCGGTGACGACACGATGTACGTCGAGAAGCTGATCGTGCAACCCCGGCACATCGAGGTGCAGGTCTTGGCGGACCATCACGGCCATGTCGTGCACCTGTTCGAGCGTGACTGCTCCGTGCAACGCCGCCACCAGAAGGTGGTCGAGGAAGCGCCAGCGCCCTTGCTGCCCGCTGACGTGCGGGCCCGCATGGGCGCGGCGGCCGTCGCGGCCGCCAAGGCCATCGGCTACACCAACGCGGGGACGTTCGAATTTCTGGTCGATGCCCAGCATCAGTTCTATTTCCTGGAAATGAACACCCGCATTCAGGTGGAGCACCCTGTCACCGAACTGGTGACGGGCACCGACCTGGTTGCCTGCCAGATTCGGGTCGCGGCGGGTGAAACCCTGCCCTTCACCCAGGACGACCTGCGCTGCACGGGCCACGCCATCGAGGCCCGCCTGTACGCGGAAGACCCGAAAACCTTCATGCCGGCGCCTGGCCAGATCACCGAGCTGGAATGGCCAACGGATGAGGCGGTCCGGATCGACACCTGGATTGCTGGTGACACGCTGGTCACTCCCCATTACGACCCGATGCTCGCCAAGATCGTCGTGCACGGCGATACGCGCGAGGAGGCCATCGCGCGGTTGAGGCAAGCCTTGGAGGCCACCCGCTTGTCGGGCATCAAGACCAACCTGCCGGCATTGCTCGATATTCTCGCGCACGAAGAATTCCGCGCGGGGCGCCACAGCACCGATTTCGTCCCATCCCGCCTGCAGGCCGCCGCGGCCAAGTGATCAAGGAGGTAACGCGCATGTCCCCTTCCATCAATGCCAACATGGCCGGCACCGTGCTGGAAGTGCTGGTGAAGCCGGGTGATGCCGTGAGCGAGGGAATGGACGTGGTCTGCATCGAGTCGATGAAGATGCAGATGTTCATCCCGGCCGAAATGGATGGCACGGTCAAAGAGGTCAAGATCGATACGGGCGACTTCGTCAACGAAGGGGACGCCCTGATCATCCTGGAGTAGGCGGTTTCCGATGTTCCAGGCGCTGCCGTCGCACGCGACGGTTGTGGAGGTGGGCCCACGCGATGGGCTCCAGAGCGAGCCCGAGGTGGTCCCGACGGCCGTCAAGGTGGCTCTGATCGAGCGGCTGGCGGCGGCGGGGCTGCGGCACATCGAGATCACTTCCTTCGTGAATCCCAAGTGGGTGCCTCAGCTGGCCGATGCCATGCAGGTGGCCACCACTGTCGCGCGTCGTCCCGACTGCATCTACAGCGCGCTGGTTCCCAACATGCGCGGGCTCGAGTCCGCCCTTGAGGCCCGCGTCGACGAGGTCGTGATTTTCGCGGCGGCCAGTGAAACGTTTTCCCGCAAGAACACCAACCGCGAGGTGGCGGCGGCCCTGGCGGCCTATGCCGAAGTGGCGGCGGCGTCGCTGGCCGCAGGCAAGCGCGTGCGGGCCTATGTCTCGACCGCATGGGGCTGCCCTTACGAGGGGGCGATCGCCCCGGCCAAGGTGTGTGAAGTCGCGCAGGCCCTGGTGGCCATGGGGGCCTATCAGGTCTCGATCGGGGACACGATCGGGGTGGCCACGCCCGCGCAAGTCCAGTCCCTGCTGGCCTTGCTGCTCGACAAGCTTTCGGAACCCCAACTCGCACTGCACTTTCACGACACGCGCGGCATGGGCATGGCCAACGTGGTGGCCGGTCTCGACATGGGAATCCGCACCTTCGACAGCTCGGTCGGGGGCCTGGGGGGCTGTCCCTACGCCCCTGGGGCGACCGGCAACATCGCCACCGATGACCTGGTCTACATGCTCGACGAGATGGGCATCGCCACCGGGGTGAGCTTGCCCACGGTGATGGAGGCCAGCCGGATGATGATGGACGTCCTCGGCCGGGACTTGCCCAGCCGCTATTTCCGGGCGCAACTGGCAGGCGAAGCCCGCTGTGGCGGCGCTTGAGCGAAACGCGCATGCCGCCGTCGGAGCCTGAGCTGCCCCCCGTGGATCCCACCGCGCCGCCCGTGCCGCGCCCCGTCGGCGGTCGCTGGACCCGCTGCGACTTTTGCGGCCACCAGATGCTGGATCTCCACTGCAAGCTCAAATGCGAGCGCTGCGGCTTCGTGCGCGATTGCTCCGACCCCTGAATGCTGGGCCTGCGTTGCGGTGTGAACCGGGCGGTCCAACGCTTGCTGGGGTGAGGGGCGGGCTTACTTGACCCTCACCTCAGGAGCTGTCTGCTATTTTTTATTGCCGCCAGTTTGATTGCCCTTGCCGTTGCTTCCGCCGCTCGGGTTGCCCCCACCGTTGCTGGTTTGGGAATTTCCCCCGCCGTTAGCGGGCTGATTGCCCGGGCCACTGGCCACACCATTGCTGGCTTGGGAATTGCCCCCGGCGTTGCCGGTCTGGTTGCTCAGGCCATTGGCCACGCCGTTGCTGGCTTGGGAATTGCCCCCGCCGTTGCCGGTCTGATTGCTCTGACCATTGGCCACCCCATTGCCGGGTTGGGGGTTGGCCACGACGTTGCTGGTCTGGTTGTTCAGGCCATTGGCCACCCCATTGCCGGGTTGGGAGT
>JAYKJB010000009.1 GCA_035285325.1 Candidatus Sericytochromatia bacterium | reverse complement strand
GATGTCGGCTCGTCGCAACCTGGGGCGGTAGTACGTCCCAAGGGTTGGGCTGTTCGCCCATTAAAGCGGTACGTGAGCTGGGTTCAGAACGTCGTGAGACAGTTCGGTCCATATCCGGTATGGGCGTAGGGGAATTGACAGGAGCCGTCCTTAGTACGAGAGGACCGGGACGGACGGACCGCCAGTGTACGGGTTATCGCGCCAGCGGTAGATGCCCGGTAGCTGTGTCCGGAGCGGATAAAAGCTGAAAGCATCTAAGTTTGAAGCCCACCTGAAGATGAGTTCCCCCACTGGGTCAACCAGGTAAGACCCCCGGTAGATAATCGGGTTGATAGGCCGCAGGTGGAAGCGCAGCAATGCGTGTAGCTGAGCGGTACTAATCGGTCGAGGGCTTGAACACGTTGGTTTCTGATTGACTTACTGTGCAGTTATCAGGGTGCGTACCCGTGAGGGTATGGACTTTGACAAGCTTGGTGGCAAGGCGACGTGGTCCCACACGTTCCCATCCCGAACACGACCGTGAAACGCGTCAGCAGCGAGAATACTGCCGGGGAGACCCGGTGGGAAGGTAGCCCGCCGCCAGGACCTTTAAGATTCCACCGCAAGGTGTGAACCTGGCCCCCCGTTCCCCGCAAGGGTTGAGCGGGGGGTTGGTCTTTTTGGGGGGAAATCTGGCCTACTGGGTTTTGTGCCGGCCTGTCTTTGCCCTCAGGTGCAGCTCAGGGCGGTTGGGAGGCGTTTCTAGATGGCGCTGCGCTAACCTGAGCGGCCCAGTTCAGGCACATGGGCGCGCCAAGCGGTGGTCGCGACGCGAGCCCATTCGAAACTTGCCACGAGGTCGCGTGGAACGCACGGCTCAGGCGTTGGCAACAGGCCCAAGGAATGGGCCAATATGCCGACCAGGTCCTGAGCTTGCCAGCCCTGTTCACGCAGGGCGCGGAGGGTAGCGGCACCCTCGCGTTTGGCCAGGCGTTGGCCCTTTTCATCCAGGGTGAGCGGCACGTGCGCATAGGCGGGCGGGGGCGCCCCGAGGGCCTGAAGCAACTGCAACTGGCGCGGCGTGGAGTGCAGGAGGTCTGCCCCTCGTACCACCTGGTTGATGCCCATGGCCCAGTCATCAACCACCACCGCCAACTGATAGGCCCAGATGCCGTCCGCTCGTCGCACCACGAAGTCGCCGACGTCGGTTTTCACATCCTGCGAGACAGATCCAGCCAGCAAGTCATCGAACCTCACCGCGCCTGTCGAGACCTGGAAGCGCACGGCAGGGATGCGAGCACGAGCCGTCGTACCCGCTTGGGATTGCCAATCGATCTGCCGTGAGCGGCAGATGCCGGGGTAGACGGGGCCCTCGTCCAAGGGACCGTGGGGGGCCGAGGCCAGTCGTTTCAGGTCAGCGCGAGAACAGGAGCATCCATACAAGCGTCCCGTCTCGTCCAGTTGCGTCAGGGCACGCTCGTAATGGTCGTGGCGCTCGCTTTGCCGGTAGGGGGCGTAAGGCCCGCCCACATCGGGACCCTCGTCCCAGTCGAGGCCCAGCCAGCTGAGATCTTCCAGCATCTGGGCCTCGGCCCCTGGGCGAACACGAGGAGTGTCGAGGTCCTCGATTCGTAGGATGAAAGTTCCTTGCTGCGCCCTGGCTCCCAGCCAGGCCACCAGAGCCGTTCGGATATTTCCGAGGTGAAGGTCGCCGGTGGGAGAGGGTGCGTATCGGCCTCGGACGGTATCGGGCATGCCCCCAGCTTAGCACGCTCAAGCCGCCCGTTACGGCACGTTCGGGGGATGCATCTGTTATGATGTCAGCATCTCCGCGCGCCTGCCCATCGGCCCGTGATGGCGCTGCCCCCGTCGTGACAAGCCGCTTTGGCTCAAGTGGCAGGTTCGCGCCAGGGAGTGTGGGGTACGAAATCAGTGTGAGCTGACTGTTGGGAGTCCGACCGGGATGGGCCTGCTCAAGGGCGCCAATCTGCGATTCAACGCCTCCGAGGCGATTGTCGGGGCCGATGTCATTCTCCCTGCCGACCTTCCCGGTGAAGAGGTCACGGGCGTGGTTCCCGCCACGGAGAGCGCCCTGGATGCCCTCCCGGGTGAGGGCGTCGATGAACTGGCCTTTGACCTCGAAGGTGACCTCACGGATCTCTTTGCTGAGCCTGACATCGCGACGGAACTCGAGGACGAGCTTTCTGAGCCCTGGCAGGAGCCGCTCGAGGCCTTCGAAAAAATCCGTGAACAGGTGCTTCACGGGGCCGTAGAGGCGTCAGACCTGGACGCCAATGCCTTTGGCGACCAGGTCCAGCAGGCCGCGGGTCCTCTCATGGCGGACGCGGTGCGTGCCGCTGAGGAGGACATGCTTGAGCGGAATCCCGAAGCCGACACGGCATCCGTGACCCCTTTTGTGCAGCGGCGAGTGGCGACGGAACTGGACCTCGAACTGATCGGTTCGGTCAACGAAATCCGCTGGACGCACCTGCAGCGCGTTGAAAAACAACTTTCCGAGGGCGCTGCCGACATCGCGCAGGGGCTGCTGGCGGAGCACCCCGAGGAGGCCTTTGTCGAATTGATGGCGCACAGGGAGGAGATTTTGTCTGCTGCGCGTCTGGAATCGGAGCGCCTGCTGTTGGAAGCGATGACCCAAAGTGCGGAGACGATGGCACAAGCAGAGCAGGCGCGCGCCGCCACGCTGCAGGAACTCGAATCCGATCGCGCCCGCATCATGGCCGACCTGCGTGAGCAGGCCTATGCAGAAGGGTTGGCCGAGGGACGGCGCGCCGGAGAGGCGGAGGCGGCCCAGTACATTGCCGATGCCATCCACAAGTTCAATGAAATGGTCATGGCATTTCCCCTTGCGGTGAAGCAGAACGAAGAGAAACTGGTCAGTCTGGCCCTGGAGATCGCGCGCAAGGTGATTCAGGAGGAAGTCTCTCTGCAGCCTGAGATTGTGCAGCGAACGGTTGAATCTTCGCTCAAACGGGTCTCAGACCTGGAGCAGGTCGTCGTCAAGGTCAATCCGCTCGACCTCGATCTGATTCTCCCCAAGCAGGAAACCTTCAAGACCATGGTTCCGGATGTTCAGAACTTTTCGATCGAGGGCAGCCACACCATTCAGCGCGGAGGTTGCATCATCGAAACCAACAGCGGCAGCATCAATGCCACCATTCAGGCGCAGTTGGGGATCGTGGAGGAACTCTTCAAGCGCGTCAGGGCTGAATATGATGATGAAGTCCTCGGGGATCTGAGCTAAGTGAGCATGTCCGGCGGAGAGATCCGCTTCGATTACGACAATTACATGTTTGCCTTGCAGGGCACCGAGACCATTCGCGCGAAAGGCTCGGTCGTTCAATTGATCGGCCTCGTGATCGAGGCGTTGCTGCAAGGCGTTCGCATCGGTGAGCTCTGTTATATCCGTTCGCAGGACAAGTTGCGGGTGTACCCGGCCGAGGTGGTCGGCTTCAAGGCCCGTCGCGTGTTGTTGATGCCACTGGCCGATATCCAGGGGATTGGAGCGGGCTGCGAGGTGGTCGCCACGAACCGGCTCGTGTCGGTCAAAGTAGGGCCCAAACTGCTCGGGCGTGTGGTGGACGGCATTGGGAATCCGATGGATGGGAAAGGGCCCATCATTGCTGAGGCGGAGTATCCGCTCGACAATGCGCCACCAAACCCGATTCGCAGGGCCCGCATCACCAATATCATGCCAGTCGGGGTGCGGGCCATCGATGCCTTTCTCACCTATGGCGAGGGACAGCGCATCGGGCTGTTCGCCGGGTCAGGCGTGGGCAAGTCGACCCTGCTCGGTATGATCGCCAGAAACGCCAAGGCTGACATCAACGTGCTATGCCTGGTCGGGGAACGTGGGCGAGAAGTCAATGAATTCATCGAGGACTCGATGGGCGAAGCGGGCATGGCACGCTCCGTCGTCGTTTGCGCCACGTCCGATATGTCCTCTTTGCTCCGCATGAAGGCGCCGCAGACCGCCTCTGCCATCGCAGAGTATTTTCGCGATCAGGGGAAGAAAGTTTTTCTGATGATGGACTCGGTCACACGTTTTGCGATGGCGCAACGCGAGGTCGGACTGGCGATCGGGGAACCGCCGTCTACCAAGGGCTACACGCCATCCGTGTTTGCGACCTTGCCTCGTCTGCTGGAACGCGCGGGGATGTCGGACCGAGGCTCGATCACCGCACTGTACACCGTTCTGGTGGAAGGGGGCGATATGGAAGACCCGATCGCTGACGCGGTCCGAGGGATCCTGGATGGCCACATCATCATGGCGCGCAAGATTGCGGACCAGGGCATCTATCCTGCCATCGACATTTTGCCGAGCGTCAGTCGCCTGATTCAGCAGTTGCAGCCGAAAAGCCAGTATCTGGCTCAGCGCGACGTGCGAACGATGATGGCCAACCTGCGAGAGGTGCAGGATATGCTCACTATCGGCGCCTACGTGAGAGGCTCGAATCCGGATTATGACCGGGCCATCGCGATGAAAGACCTGATCAAAGACTTCTGCAAGCAGGGGACCGATGAGAAAAGTTCCCTGGAGGACGCCTGGGCCAACGTTCGCATGTTGGCTGGGCAAGGCTAAGGGATGGCCACGTCGGCCGTGACGCGCGCGAGGAACTGACGCGCCGCTTCGCAATCTTCGGCGATTTGCGCGATCAGCGCCTCGGCTCCGGGAAAGGCACGCTCCGGTCGCAGGTGTTTCAGCAAGGAAATCGTCATGGTCTGTCCGTAAAGGTCTCGTCCACCCGCCAACAGGTGTACCTCGGTCAAGAGTTTGACCCCGTCGAAGGTCGGCCGACGCCCGATGTTCACGACGGCAGGGAGTTGCTCCGAGCCGACCTCGGCCAGGCAAGCATAGACGCCGAGTAAGGGCAACAACTTGTCGGCGGGAAGGGCCAAGTTGGCGGTGGGAAATCCGATGGTGCGTCCGCGTTGATCCCCAGGAACCACCTGGCCCGTGAGGGTGTAGGCGTAACCAAGCAGTGGTTGGGCCTCCTCCACCTGGCCGCCTTCGATCAGTTGACGCAGCCGTGAACTGCTGACGATTCCGCCCTCCGCCCGAACGGGGGGCACGACTTCAACGGGAAATCCGATGGCTTTCCCCAAGCGCTGCAGATCCTCTGGCGTGCCCGCTTGTTGATGGCCAAAGCGAAAATTGAAGCCGGTGACGACTCCCTTGACCGCCAGGGCTTCGCCCAGCACACGGGCGACGAATGCTTCGGGCGTCAGACGCGACAAGGCTTGGCTAAACCTCGTCGCGATGCAGTGGGAAAGACCTGCCTCACGCAGGCGCTGTTCTTTCTCCTGCCACGGCGTGAGTAAGGGAACGGGAGCGCCGGGGTTCAGAATACTGCGAGGGTGCTCCACAAAGGTGAACACGGCAGCAGGACAGTCCAGGTCTGCCGCAAGACGCTGGGCCGTTTCGAACAGCTGACGATGACCGAGATGCACCCCGTCAAAGGTGCCAATGGCCAAGACGGCTCCGCGGGGGAACTCGTCAGCGGCAAGGTGAGGATAATCGAGGTGGTAAGAGATCATGGGAGCACCGGGCCCATGCTATCAGATTGTGTCGCTGGTGGTGCGCTGGCGAACGGCTTCGTACAAGCAGACGGTCGCCGCCATGGCGGCGTTCAGGCTCTCGGCCCGCCCCGGAATGGGGATCCGGATGGCCGCGTCGGCCAGGGCGATCGCCTCCGCATCGAGCCCACTTCCCTCATTGCCAATCAGGAAGGCGGTTCCCTGGCTCAGATTTTGAAGGTAGAGGCTGCTGCTGCCTTGCAAGCTGAGCGCCAACAGCCGTAGGTCCGGGCAGTCCCGCCGAAACTCGGTCAGAGATTGCTTGAGAATGGGCAGGTGAAAGCAAGAACCCATCGAACTTCGAACGGCCTTGGGGCTCCAAGGGTCCGTCGAGCCCGGCGTCACCACCACGGCATCCGCTCCCGCGGCATCTGCTGCCCGGATCAAGGTTCCCAGGTTGCCTGGGTCTTGTAGTTGATGGGCAATCAGGACCAGAGCGCTTGGACCCAGCCGGGGGCGTTTTGGGGTCGGCAGGGGAGCGATCGCCACCACCCCGTCCGGGGTCTCCGTGGTCGCAAGCGCCTCCAGCAGCGCAGGGGGAACCAGGAAGGCCTCCGTCTCACCGGGGGGGAACTCGTGCGTGTCCCACCACGCGGCGGTCGCGAAGACCTGGTTCGGCTGGAGACCGGACGCCAGCGCTTCCTGCAACAGCTTGCTTCCTTCAATCAGGAAGCAGCCAGAGGCCTCCCGCTCTTTGCGGCGGACGAGCGACCGGGCCAGCTTGATGCGCGGATTCTGCAGGCTGCTGAGTGGGGTGGGGGGCATGGTGTACAGGGCTGAAAAAACCCTCTTCCCGGAGCGGGAAGAGGGTCGAGCCGCCCGATGGCTTCAGGCGCTCAGGGTCTGCTTGGCCGATGCGACCAGCTTGTTGAAGGTCATCTGATCATTGACAGCCAGGTCAGCCAGAACCTTGCGGTTCACTTCAATTTGCGCCTTCTTCAAGCCATTGATGAGCTGGCTGTAGGACATGCCTTCCAGGCGAGCAGCCGCGTTGATGCGCTGGATCCACAGGGCGCGGAAGTCGCGCTTCTTCTTCCGGCGATCGCGATAAGCGTGCTTGAGCGCCCGCATCATCGCTTGATTGGCAGCTCGGAACACCTTGCTCAAAGAGCCGCGGAAGCCCTTGGTCAGCTTGAAAACCTTCTTGTGCTTGTTACGGTTGGCGACACCACGTTTGACGCGCATGGCGGGAACTCCTTTAATTCAGGGTTGCGCAGAGCGAGGGAATCAGCGCAGGTACTGGGGATAGGGCAGCGAGAGCTTGACGCGCTTCTCGTCCGCCTGGTCCACCACGGCTTCACCCGTCACACGATTCTTGCGGGCAGGCGACTTACACACGAGAAGGTGCTTGCCTCCGGCCTTGCGACGAATCAGCTTGCCAGAACCGCTCACTGCAAAACGCTTTGCAGAGGCACGATGCGTCTTCATTTTGGGCATCGGAATCACTTCTCCTTTTTGGGGGCGACGATGATGAACAAGGTGCGCCCCTCTTGACGGGGCTCACGCTCGAGGACGGCAATCTCTTCAACGTCTCGAACAAAGCGCATCAGCAGTTCCGTGGCGATGCCACTGTGCTGAACTTCACGCCCTCGGAAGCGGATGGTCACCTTGACCTTGTCGCCCTCCTTGATGAACTTCTGGAGGGAACGCAAGCGGACTTGGTAGTCGTGCTCGCCAATCTTGTAGCTCAGCGTGAGTTCCTTCAGGCTGACCACGTGCTGCTTCTTCCGAGCTTCCCGGTTCTTCTTCTCGGTTTCGAACTTGTGGCGACCGTAGTCCATGATCTTGGCGACTGGCGGACTGGCGTCCGCTGCGACCAGAACCAGGTCCAGGCCCTTTTCCTGCGCAATCCGGAGTGCCTCGCGTGACGCCAGGATACCGAGCTGCTCACCGTTCTCATCGATGGTCCGAAGTTCGCGGGCGCGAATTCGTTCGTTGATGATGGCCGTTTCCTTGAGAATGGCTTGTTCCTCCTAAAAATAAGGCGAGCAGGCGATTACACCTGCTCGACCGGGAAGCTCTGAAAACAGCGGACTGTATCGAGAATTCGGGTCTTGAAAACCACGGCGAACGTTGTTGCCGGGTGAGAAGGTGTAACTTCTACTTGCCTCAATTACCAAGAAATCTTAATCTGCCGGCGCAGTCCCTGTCAAGAACAGGATTGCCCGTTTCAGCGAAATGCTTGGACGTGGATGTCCTTGATCTTGATTTCGGGGACGTCCATCAGGTTGATCAGGTCTTCCTTGACGCGAACGATCGGGCGCAATGGGTCCGGGCGGTTATTCTGCACCACCTGCCCGATGCGTCGGTCTTCCAGGACGACGTAGGCGTTCACCGGGTAGGGGTAGACGAACCGGGTAAAGGCTTTCAGAACCACGGGATCGAGTCCCATGCGTTCGCCATTGCGGACCGTCACGTAGGCGAATTCGGGGTTGTAGCGCGCGCGATAGCTCGTGTCCGAGATCAAGGCATCATAGACTTCAGCCACCGCGATGATCTTCGCGGAGTCATGAATCTGCGCTCCTTTGAGATGAAGCGGGTAGCCACCGCCGTGGTTGCGTTCGTGGTGTTCGTAAACGATTCGGGCCATTTCGGGCGTCGCCCACGTGATCTTCTCCATGATTCGCTTGCCGATCAGGGGGTGGGCCCGCAGCAGTTCGACGTCTTGAGGGGTGAGGGCGCCCACCTTGTTCAGCACCTCGGGGGCGATCGCAGCTTTGCCGATGTCGTGGCACAACGCAGCGATGCCAAGGGTAAAGAGGGTTTTGTTGTCGTAGGCGAGGGCGATCCCGATGGCAATCGACAACGTCATCACGTTGACCGGGTGGCTGCGGTGATGCGGTTGGTCAACGATCCGCAATTCCAGGCCGTCCGCCAGGGCGCCTTGATTCGCCTGCAAGCGCGCGATCACTTCCTGAACCACGCCCGCCAGCGGGGGATAGCTCGGCAACTTGCCATGTCGGAGTTGTTCGTCGATCTGATCGACCGTCAACATGGCGCTCAGCAGCCCACGTTCCGACAGCACATGCCGCGGATTGTGATGGTAGCGCTGCAACAGGGCTGGCGCCGCCTCTTCGAGGAGTGGCAAGCCTGAAACTGTTTCGGGCAGGGGCAATGCTGGTGAAATGGGCGGAAGGGGCAGTTCCGTCGTGGTGGCCGGTTGCGCTTCTCCGGGCGGAGGCGGGGGGAGGGCCTCTGCCGCGAGAGACGATGCTGTCGCGGCGACCGGTGGCGCCGCAGCCGGCGGGGTCGCCCGCGGCAGAAACTCGAACAGGATGGCCGGCAGGTCCGGAATTTCGATCTCAAAACCGTCGAGATCGCGCAGGCGCAGTCCGCTGCCTTCCTGCTTGTCCGGATCGAACCCCTCCATGCACTCGCGGAGCTGGGGCAGGAGTCCCTGACGCGTCAAGCGATCGATGTAAGGGCCTGACAATACCGTGCCGGCCGGTAGGAGCACGTTGCCCGTGGTGGGATGAAGCAGCGGTTTTTCGAGGCGTTTCCCCGGGGCGATCAGTTCGTCGGACAAGGCGTTCCCCACATCGGCACGTGATGCTCGTGAAATTATAGCAAGGCTGACTTCCGGGCTGTACGGGAGGGGCTGTCGTTTGCCGTTGAAGTGATAAGATCGAGCCCTCGGGATCGAGTGAAGCCGATCGGGGGAATATGGCCTCGGACGTTATCTTTGCGCACCGCCGCGCCACGAATGGGGGGGGACTGCTCGAGAAGCTCGACGCCCTCTACGACGCCGCGGCGCTCTCGTCGTTGGTGTATCCCGGGGCCCTCACCGCCGTCCTGCTTCACTTCGGGGAGATCGGAAACCTCACGCATGTTCGCCCTCCCTTGGTGCGGCGCCTGGTCACCCGCTTGCGCCAGGACGGTGCCACTCCTTTTCTGACCGGCACCTTGCCTGCGCCACCTTCCCCTCGTCGCCACGCCGTGGACCTGCTCAACGGCGCTCAGCGCCACGGGTTCGAGGGCTTCGGAGGCATCCCGCTGGTCGCGGCGGACGGACTCACGGGCGGAGACCAGGTGCCCTGTGCCGTGCCGCGCCAGGCCATAGGGCGGGAGGTGCCGGTCGCCGGGGCGATCGCCCACGCGGACAGCCTGGTATCGATCGCTCACGTGACGGCGCATCCCTGGGCTGGCTTCGCCGGGGCCTTGTTACAACTCGGCTTCGAAGGCCTGGCCCGCGTCGGTAAGGCGACCATCCTGGGCACGTTGGACGGGGCTGACTCCGGGGCCGCGATCGCGGAGGCACTGCGTGCGCGCCAGCAGGCCTGCGTGGAAGCCGCGGCGGCCATTTTTGCTCAGAAGGAGGGCCGCTGCGGGTTTGTGAATGTCTTGCTGGAAATCACGCCCGATCCGGACGGGCACCCGCTGAGCGATACGCCCATCGTGGCGGACATCGGGTTGCTCGGCTCTCGCGACCCGGTGGCGCTGGACCAGGCCACTGCAGACCTGGTCTTGCAGGCGGCCGGGTTGCCCGATACTCGCCTTTCGAGTTCCGGCGTCGCGGACAAGTGGCGCGATTTGCATCCTTCTGTAGACTGGGAGTTCCCCCTTCAGCACGCCCAGAATTTGGGGCTCGGCAGTCGGGAATATGAACTCATGATCGTGTAAAGGAGTCCTCTCGTGGCTAGTCATTCCCGTATCGATGGTCGCGCCTGCGATGCCTTGAGACCGTTCTCGCTGCAGCGTGGTTACACGCGCCATGCCGAAGGCTCGGTCCTGGTCTGCGCGGGCGAGACCCGCGTCCTGGTGACGGTCAGTGTGGAGGACAAGGTGCCTCCGTTCCTGCGCCAGACAGGACAGGGCTGGCTGACGGCGGAATACGCCCTGTTGCCCCGTTCCACCCACACCCGAACCCAGCGGGAGAGCGCGCAGGGCCGGGTCGGGGGACGGACACACGAGATTCAGCGCCTGATCGGTCGCTCCCTGCGCGCCTGCGTGGACCTATCCAAAATTGGCGAACGCACGCTGCAGGTTGACTGCGACGTTCTGCAGGCCGATGGCGGGACCCGGACCGCCGCCATCACCGGCGCCTACGTGGCGGTGGTGGACGCGTTGCGTTGGCTGAAGGAGCGCAAACTGATTGGCAGCCTGCCCATCATCGCCCCGCTGGCGGCGGTGTCGGTGGGGGTGGTGGACGGTGTCCCGATGCTTGACCTCTGTTATGAAGAAGATTCACGCGCCGGGGTGGATATGAACGTCGTGGCCCTGGAAGGCGGGCGTTTCGTGGAAGTCCAGGCCACGGCTGAGGGGGGAGCCTACGACCGGGCGTTGCTGGACCAAATGCTGGCCCTGGCGGGCGGCGGCATCGAGAGCCTGTTGGCGTTCCAGCGCGAGGCGCTTGGGCCTCTCGAACTTCCGGCTGTGCCCGTTCGCGCTTAGCGTGCCCGGGCAGCGCCAGGCGTTCCCCTCACCAGAAGCCATGCAGCAATAAGCCGGCCGAGAGCCACATGGCCACGCGATGGCTCCGCTGCTGTCGAGCGTTTCGGAGCAATGGTTCCTGATACACCCACTCGTGGACGCTCGGGGCCAGACAGACGACCGTGACCAGGCCCAGCGTGACCACCGCACGTGGCCCCGACACGGGCAGCCAGAACTGGGCGAGCACGGTCACGAGCGCCGCGCTCGTGCCCAGCAGGGTCAGAAACAGGCCGTATGGCCACATACGAGGAACCTCCGTGCCGGTGCGATGGTCCTCATGGTAGTGCCATGCGCCTGAAAATGCGGCTGGGCGCAGATGACGTTTCGTGAAGGCTCGGCAGGCGTCTCGCCAGCATTGCTGGGCGCGCCCGCTGCTTGCGGCGTCCTTTCATCTGAACTGCACGAGGCGCTTCGGTCGCTTCGACCTTCTGGCTGCAACCCTCCCTCGGCACACTGGACTGGCTTGAACCCCGCAGGTGGGACGGAGGTGCTTGGTGCGCAATCACAGGCATTCAAACGGGATCGACGCGGGGCCGGAGACGTTGCGGGCGCCGCGTGGCGAATTCTTGACCTTTGGCCTGCCGCTCATCGAAGAAGATGAGGTGGCGGAGGTGCTCGCGACCTTGCGTTCCGGTTGGCTGGGAACGGGGCCGCGCACACGGACCTTCGAGCAACGTTTCGCGGACTTCATCGGGGTTCCTCATGCCGTGGCGCTGAATTCCTGCACCGCCGGCCTGCACCTGGCGCTCGACGTGCTGGGGATCGGACCCGGTGACGAGGTGATCGTGCCGGCGCTGACGTTTGCGGCCACGGCCAACGTGGTTTGCCACGTGGGGGCCACCCCCATCTTTGCCGACGTGGAGTTCGCCACCGGCAACCTGGCCCCTGCTGAGGTTGAAGCGGCCATCTCGCCCCGCACGCGCGCCATCATTCCCGTTCACTTTGCCGGGCGCCCCTGCGACATGAATGCCCTGATGGCGATCGCCAAGCGTCATTCCCTCCACGTGGTGGAAGATGCGGCCCACGCCACCGAGAGCTGGTACCACGGTCAAAAGATCGGCGCCATCGGCGATATGGCGGCCTTCAGCTTTTACAGCACCAAGAACCTGGTGACGGGCGAGGGCGGTATGGTCACGACGCACGATGGCGCCTGGGCGGATGCCCTGCGGATTCGTGGACTGCACGGCATCAGCCGCGACGCCTGGAAACGCTACAGTGCCGCAGGCTATCAGCCTTACGAAGTGCTCTATCCAGGCTTCAAGTACAACATGACCGACATGCAGGCGGCCCTCGGGTTACCCCAGCTGGCCAAGTTGGAACGCAACTGGCTCCGACGCGAGCGCCTCTGGCAACTGTACCAACAGGCCTTGGCGCGTCACGATGAACTGGTCCTGCCGGCGCCCGACGAGCCCGGCACCAAGCACGCCCGCCACCTCTACACCATTCTGATTGACCTGAACCGTCTGACGGTGGATCGCTATGGCTTCATCGACGCGATGCGACAACATAACATCGGGACGGGGGTTCACTTCGAGCCCTTGCATCTCCAACCCTATTACCGCGAGCGCTTCGGCTATCGCGTGGGCCAGTTCCCCCACGCCGAAGAGATCGGGCGACGCACCGTGTCCCTGCCGCTGTCGCCCAAGATGACCGAGGACGATGCCTGGGACGTGGTCTCAGCCGTCAGGCGGGTCCTGGCGCAGGTGGCGCGATGAGCCTGCCCAATCGGGTACGCCCCACCGCCCAGATTGCCTCGGTGGATTGGAACGTCAGCCCGCCTCGTTGGGAGGCGCTCCTGATGGCGTGTCGGGAGGCGACCTATTTCCACACCAATCTCTGGCTGGAGGCCCTGGAACAAGGTCTTGGTGCTCAGCTGGCGCGGACCAAGTTGACCTTCACCGATGGAAACTGGGCTTTGCTGCCGCTGTGTCTGCACCGTTTTGCCGGAGGTTACCTGCCGCTGGCGATCGCCGGCGAAACCGGCGTCTACGGGGCGCTCGTTTCCCCGCGTGGGCTTGAAGAGCATGCGCTGACCGAGGCTTTCGAACGGGTGCGTCAGCGTTACCGTTCTGCGCGGGTCTGGGACAATCCGTTCGCCCGGTCGGAGGTGGTGCCGCGGACAGCTTCCCACTGGCAGCCGCTCTCGCAATCCACCCACTGGTTGCCGCTGGCCCCGCCAGAGCAGATGTGGGCGGCCTTCAGCCGGGGCTGCAAGGCGCGCTGTAACAAGGCACGACGGCTCGGTGTCCGCGTGACCTGGCAAACGGATGCGGCGGCGGTGGCCATCTTTGACCGCTTGTATCGCGAAAGCATCCAGCGTTGGGGGCCTCGTCTGACGTGGGAGCGCCCCGCTGCTTTCTTCCAGGCCGTGGTCTCGCGCGGCGATGGGAACGCGCAGGTCGCGATCGCCTGGCGAGAGGCCACCCCGGTCGCCGCCATGATCTTTTTGCACCACGGCGAGGGGGTTCACTATCTGGCAGGGGCTTCCGCCACGCAGGAGCGCGAGGCCGCACCGGCCAATGCGCTGCTGGAGGCCGCCCTGGCCCGATACTGGCGGGCGGGGGCTCGCTACCTCGACCTGGGGCCCAGCCAGGGACTGGAGGGCGTTCGCCAGTTCAAGAGTTCCTTTGGCGCGCAAGAACGAGCATTCTCGGGCTGGGAAACGATAAGGCCGGCCACGCGAGCCTTCCTGGCGCTGCGCTATGGGCTCGGCCGGCTGCACCACCGTTCGGGAGGCAGCTGATGTCGCGCCAGGCAGAGGCTGAACAGCCCGTGGTGCTGCACGCCATGCGCGATTTCTTGCCCCTCACGGAAAACTGGGTCTACGAGCAGATGCGCTCGACGCCAGGGTTCAAGGCGGTGGTGGCTTGCGACCGGCGGCTCCACGACGAGTGGTTTCCGTGGCCCGTCGTCCACGAATTGCCCCGCGAGCCGCTGGGCAGGGGGCTGGTCTGGCTGAATCGCTTGCATCGCCACTGGCGCTTCGCCAACTGGCCCGGCGCATACCGAGGCCTGCTGAAGCAGCATTCGCCAGCCCTGATTCACGCCCATTTCGGCGATCGCGGGGTGCTGATGCTGGGAGCCGCCCTGCGATTCGGTTTGCCTCTGGTGACCACCTTCTACGGATACGACGTGTCGAAACTGCCGCGCGAGCGGAAGTGGTTGCCCCGCTTGCGCTGGTTGTTCGCTCGGGGGGACCGCTTCCTGGTCGAGGGACCCCACATGCGCCGGGCGTTGCTGGCGCTTGGGGCCCCTCCGGAGCGGACCTTCGTTCATCACCTCGGGATCGACCTGACCGGCATTCCATTCGCCGTCCGAACCCCTGGGGCTGGCCCCATGCGGGTCTTGATGGCGGCCAGCTTTCGCGAGAAGAAGGGGCTCGCCTATGGGTTGCGCGCCTTCTGTCGCCTGGCGTCTCGCCGACCTGGAGAACTCTCCCTGAGCGTGATCGGGGATGGACCATTGCGCCCTGAACTGGAGGGCATCGTCGCGCAGGAGGGGGCCGCGCACCAGGTCACATGGCTGGGATATCAGCCGCATTCGGCTTTCCAGGCAGCCCTGGCCTCGGCGCACCTGTTCGTTTCGCCCAGCGTGGTGGCCCGGGATGGTGACTCAGAAGGGGGCGCTCCCGTGAGCCTGCTGGAAGCTCAGGCGAGTGGGGTTCCGATCCTGGCCACCTGGCACGCCGATGTGCCGGAGGCGACCGTGCCGGGGCGCAGTGCCGTGCTGGTGATGGAGCGCGATGTGGCGGCCTTGGAGCAGCAGCTCGAGTGGTTCCTGGATCATCCAGGGGCCTGGGCTGGCATGGGGCTGGTGGGCAGGCAGCACGTGGTGCGGCACTTCGATGCGGCCCGACAGGGTGAGCGGCTGGCAGTCCACTATCGAGAGGTCATACAGGGGCAGGGGCCGACGGATGGCCGCGTTCACTCGAAGGGACGCTGGCCGTTCGAGAGGTCATAATCGAACGGCCCTGGGCGCTGGCCAATCACGCGCGCGGGCACGCCCGCCACGATGGTGTGCGGAGGCACGTCTCGCGCGACCACCGCTCCCGCCGCCACGATCGCCCCCTCGCCGACGTTCACGCCGGGTAGGATGGTCGCGCGCGCGCCCAGCCAGGCGCGATCGCCGATGCGGATGGGCCTCAGCCGGCCTGCGAAATCGGGCGACTGAGGGGCGTGGTCGGCGGTCAGGAACATCACGGCCGGCCCCGTCGCCACGTTGGCGCCGATCACGAGCCCCCCTCGCGCATCCAGATGAGCGTCGCTGTCGATGTTGCTGCCTGCCCCGATCGACAGGCGGCCGCGGGTGGTGAAACGGGCGCCGCGGTGGATGGCCACTCCTGGCCCCAATTCGGCGCCCAAGAGTCGGCGATACCACCATCGCCGCAGCCCGTGGGACGGGGTTTGGCTCACCCAGCGGTTGGTCAGGTAGAGCAGCAGGCCGAAGCGCCAGGCCTTGAAATCAAGTCGAGTCAGAGCGAGGCATCCTTTCCAAGCCCCTTATACCGTGTCCCTGTGAGCGTCTCACGCGGGCCCGGCCGGGCGCCGGCAGGCTGCGCCGGACCTATTTCGCCTTGGCCGGCGGCCTTTCGTGCTGGGCGGCGTGGTGGCCGACCGCGTGAATGGCCTGAGCATAGCTGCGGAATAGCTCGATGCTCAGGCGTCTCGCACTGCCGGGCTCGCCCAGTTGGCTACTCAGACGCCAGCGGCGCCGGATGAGGTCGTCCAGCCTGCGCTTGAAGATCTTTCCCGGCGCCGCCCGGCGGGCCTCATTCAGATGCAGGCCAACCAGGGCGAGCTGTCCTTTCGCCGCTTGCGGATCATCGTGAAGCAGGGCCACATACGCTCTGACCGTGGGCAGGTAACCTGCGCGCAGATGTTGCACGGCGCTGTCCTCGGGCGTCGCCGCCGGCCGCCCTCCCCCGCCGCCAGCCGGAGGCGACAGCGCCGCGCTGACCGTGATCAGGGTCAGGGTGAGGCTCAGAGCCTGTTCATTGGCCTGGGCCAGTTGCCGTCTCGACAGGCTGATTTCCAGGGCCGGCACCGCCCCCAGAGCGTGCAGCAGCCGAGTTCGCTGACTGCCTGGGAGGCTGGCTTCGACCCAGCGCCCGAGGCTGCTCCGCAGGCCTTTTGCCTCCTGCTCCGCGTTGCGCCACTCCTTGAGGGCGATCGCAGCTTGCAGGGCGGCCATCCGCGTCAGGCTGGCCTCGACCGGGTCTGCCTCCAGGCTGGAACGGCTGCTGGCTCGCGGAGGTGATGGCGTGAGGGGGGAGGTGGGCCGCGGGGAGGGGGACGCCGCCTGACCGTAACGGTTCTGAGGCAGAGGGCTTTCCCAGGCCGTTCCCCGCTCGGGCGGTGACGGCGTGGCCCCGTGCAGGAAAGGCAGGCACAGCAGCAACGGCAGAAGTGCCATTCCGTCTCTGCTCAGGCATCGGCGCAAGGGGCCGAGGAAGACGCCGAACGGGCTGGCGAGGGGCATGGGGACCTCACGACATCGGGACGGGGCAAACGCTTCAACGCAGCGCAGTGAGGCCAAGCTAGCATTCTGATTGCCTGGGCCGCCTGTCCTGAGGTGACCACGCGATTGGTCCGCTTTGCCGTATCATGCCGCTATGTTCATCACCATTCAATCCGATCCGCTTTGCGTCCAGCACGAGACCGGGGAACATCCTGAGTCGCCCGAACGCTGGGCCCAGGTGGATAGGGCCCTGCGTGCCCTGGCGGCGGAGGTCCCTGGCCGGCTCCAATTTGAAACGCCCGAGCCGGCCAGCGATGCCGTGCTCGAACTGGTGCACCCGGCATCCCATCTGGCCCGCCTGGCTTCATTCTGCGCCGCGGGCGGCGGGCGCATCGATGAAGACACCGTGGCGACGCCGCTCAGTGAGGTGGTGGCGCGGCGCTCGGCTGGGGCTGCCATCGCGGCTGTGCAAGCTGCGCTGCGTGGCCCCGAGCGTCGTCACGTGGCCCTCTGTCGGCCACCCGGCCACCACGCGTTGCCGGAGGCCACCATGGGCTTCTGCTTCTATAACAATGCGGCGCTGGCCGCCCGCTGGGCGCAACGACACGGGGGGCTGCAGCGGGTCGCCATTCTCGATTGGGACCTGCACCACGGCAATGGCACGGAGGCCATCTTCTGGGAGGACCCGACTGTCCTGTACATGTCGACCCACCAAGACCCCAACTGGCCAGGCACCGGGGCGTCCAGCGATGTGGGGGAAGGGCCGGGCCGCGGCTTCACCGCCAACCTGCCGCTGCCGATCGGCACGGGGGATGACGGCTACCGGAAGGCCTTCGCGGCGGTGTTCCGCCCCTTGATGGCGCATTTTCGACCGGAGTTGCTGATCGTCTCGGCTGGTTACGACGCGCATTGGCGGGATCCGCTCGGGCGCATGGGGCTGACGGTTTCGGGGTTCGCCGAACTCACCCGGGAAGTGTTGCAGTGGGCCGATGGTTCGGCGGCTGGGCGCTGTGTCTTCCTGATGGAGGGGGGCTATGACCTGATGGCTCTGCGCGAGTCCATGGGGGCTTCGGTGGCCGTCTTGCTGGAGGCGCCCGTCCACGATCGACTGGGAGCGAGTCCTTATCCGGAACCCGCTCTGGCGGTGGAGCTGGCCATCAGGCGCACCCAGGAAGCGCTTCGGCCCTACTGGCCAGGCCTTTTCTCAGGCGAAGCATCTCAGTAGGTGCTCGGTGAGCCGAACATGTGCGCCAGCACGCTGACGACCTCCGGGTCGAGATGTCCTTGCTGCCGGAGCAGGTCGGCGATGTCCTTGAGTTGTCCGGCGTCCAGCTTGGTGTCCGTCTCAATCAAGCCATCGAAGGTATCTGCCACGCGCACGATCCGGATGCCGAGCGGGACACGTCCTTCGGCTGGCTGCTCGCCCTCGGGCCTCAGCCAGCGCAACTGCCCCATCAGGTCGCGCAGGTCTTCTCGCGGGTTGCCGAAGATCTCGCCCGCGGGCTGAGAGGTGCCGATGTGCTTCCAGGCCGCTCCGGTCAGGCGGCCGTGGCGAACCTCGCGAAGGGCTTGGTCCAGCACGGCGGGGTCTGATTCGTGCATCATGGCGAGCAGACCAATGCGTTTGGTTTCGCTCGGTCCCAAGCCCATCGCGCGGGCCACGCGGCGGCTCAGCACGCGAACCCGGTTCAGATGGGCTGCGCGTGCCTCCCGGCTCACGGCCAGGGCGAGCAACGCGTCGACCAGCAGGCCTTCAAGATGCACATAACGTTGGCATTCGGCCAGCGCGGTGGCGCATAGTTCTGTGAAGCTATCGAGCCAGGACGCGCGGTCAGGCGTCGGCTCTCCCTCCAACAGCAACACCCCAAGCGGCGCTTCCTCCAGGTCCCAGAGGGGATAGGCGCGCAGGCTGATCCCAGCGGGCACATCGGTGTTCCCGATGGTGATGAGTCCCTCTCCATGAGGGTCGACCCGCAGAACTTCCCCCGCAATGAAGGCCTCCTCGAGCAACTCCGTGCGGTAATCCGGGATGACGGCATCGGTCGAGCCGGTGACCTCCAAGAAGTGGTCCTCGCCCACCGTCGCGATCAGGCCGGCCGTGAATCCGAGCCCCGTTCTGGCCTCGGTGAGCAGCGCACGACTCAATTCGTACAGGTCTGTCAGTTGACGCCACTGGTCCACCTGTGCGGCTCGGTGGACCACCCGTTCCTTCGCAGACCGCAAGGCCTCGGCCATCCGGGCATCGTCTTCGCGGTGTTTGGCTTCCAGCAGGGCCGAAAGGGCCTGAGGCGAAATCGCGAGGGTCTGGCGGGGGGCCCACCGCCTCGGTTGATTTTCAGGCATCGCGATCTCCTGTCCCCGGAAGCAAAACAATGGATTATGTTACCCCTTCCATGCCCATGTGACAAGCAAAAAAAACCGCACGTCCTGCGTCATAGGGACGTGCGGAAACCTGCTGATGAGGGCGTGCGGCCGCGTTCAGACCGGGTAGACGCCATGCTTGCGCAGGGGCGTCTCGACCTCCTTCGATTCGGCGCGCGCAAAGCGGCGAATCAGTTCCTCCCGCAGGGCGTTACCTGGCACGATGTCGTCGATCACGAGTTCGGAGGCGAGGCGGTAAATGTCGATATCCGCTTGATATTCGCGCCGTTTCTCTTCAATGAAGGCTTGTTTGGCCTCTCCCTCGAGCTCCGCAATTTTGTTGGCATAGACCGCGTTGATGGCCGCTTCCGGCCCCATCACCGCGATCGAGGCAGTGGGCAGGGCGATCGTACATTCAGGCTCGAAAGCGGGGCCGCTCATCGCGTAAAGGCCAGCCCCGTACGCCTTTCGCACCACCACACAGATCTTCGGGACGGTGGCGTCCGACATCGCGGAAATCATCTTGGCGCCGTGGCGGATGATGCCTTCCTTTTCCACCTTCGAGCCAATCATGAAGCCCGGCACGTCGGAGAGGAACAGCAAAGGAATGTTGAACGCGTCACACAGCCACATGAAGCGCGCGGCCTTATCCGCCGAGTCGACAAACAGCACGCCGCCCTTGACCTTGGGTTGATTGGCCAGGATGCCCACCACGCGTCCGTCAATCCGGCCGAGCCCGGTCAGCATTTCCTGGGCGAACAACTTCTTGACCGGCAGGAAGCTGCCCTCGTCCACCAGCTGGGTGATGACGTTCATCATGTCGAAGGGGGTGTTCTGGTTGGGGGGCACCACCTCTTCGATCGGCTTGCCACCGGCCACGATGGCCTTGCCTTCGACCATGGGCGCAGGTTCCGTGCAGTTCGAGGGGAAATAGGAAATGTAGCGTTTGGCCGTTTCAATGGCCTCTTCCTCGGTCTTCGCCAGGAAGTCACCACAACCGCTGGTGGTGCAGTGCATGCGCGCGCCGCCCATCTCTTCCAGCGAGACCTTTTCGCCGATCACCATCTCCGCCATACGAGGCGAGCCCAGGTACATGCTGGCATTGGCTTCTACCATGATCACGACGTCGCAAAAGGCCGGAATGTAGGCGCCTCCGGCAGCCGATGGCCCGAAAAGCACGCAGACCTGCGGGATCACGCCGGACAGGCGAACCTGATTGAAGAAGATACGCCCCGCTCCGCGGCGGCCCGGGAACATCTCCACCTGGTCGGTGATGCGCGCGCCGGCCGAGTCGACCAGGTAAAAAAGCGGGATGCGCAGTTTCTGCGCGGTTTCCTGGATGCGGATGATTTTTTCGACCGTCCGCTGCCCCCAGGAACCCGCCTTGACGGTGGAATCGTTGGCCATGATCGCAACGGGGCGACCGTCAATCATTCCGATGCCGGTCACCACGCCATCCGCAGGCAGATCCTTGGCGTTGCAGTTGGCGAAGAGACCGTCTTCCTGGAAGGAACCTTCATCGACCAGCAAGGCAATGCGATCGCGGGCGAACAGCTTCCCGGCGGCCTTGGCGCTCTCGTGGTACTTGGGCGCACCGCCCGATTGAATGGCCTGGATGCGGCTGTGCAGTTCGTCCGTCGTGGGGGACACAGTGGGGGCGGTCATCGGAAGCTCCTTCGATTCACAATGCTGGGAAGCTTGATTTTACGGCCATTTTCAGGCGGGATCAAGGACGCCCTTGACCTCACTCGCCGCGAAATTCGGGTTTGCGCTTCTCGCTGAAAGCCCGCAAGGCTTCCTGGCGATCCCAGGTCGGGATGGTCACCTCATAGGCCTTCGCTTCCAGTGCCAGGCCCGTCTCCAGGTCGACCTCCAGGCCGCGGTTGATCGCGAACTTGGCCTGGGCGATCGCCACGGGCCCCGTCTGTTCGATGATCTGCGTGGCGAGCGCGCGGGCCTCCTCCAGCAGACGGTCCGCCGGTACCACCCGTTCCACCAGGCCCAGCGACAGCGCCTCAGGCGCCGCCACCCGGCGTCCGGTGAAGATTAGCTCCTTGGCGCGCCCCTTGCCCACCAGGCGAGGAAGGCGTTGCGTCCCGCCCGCCCCCGGAATGATGGCCAAGGTGGTCTCGGTCAGCCCCATCAAGGCTTGTTCCGCGGCGATCCGGATGTCGCAAGCCAGCGCGAGTTCCGTTCCACCGCCGAGGGCCAAGCCATTGACCGCCGCGATGACTGGCTTGGGAAGATGTTCGATTTCGTTCATCAGTTCCCGGATATGCTTGAGAAAGCGCCTGACCTCATCCGGCGACATTCCGGCGCGTTCTTTCAGGTCTGCCCCGGCGCAAAAGGCCTTGTCGCCGGCGCCTGTCACGATCACGGCGCGCACGTCGCGGTCTCCCCAGATCGCGTCGACGGCCTCGCGAAGCCCTCGCAGGGTGGCCCGGTCGAGGGCATTCATCCGTTCGGGGCGATGAAGCGTCAGAGTGGCAATAGCACCCTCGCGCGATACCATCACGCTGTCGACCGGGGATGTCATGGCGAAGGACGCTCCTGAACTGGGGGCTGAAGCCCCATCAAGATGGCCGCGATGGCCCGGGGTTGCTGAGGATGCTCGGGCGTGACCACGTAGGCCACGTCGGCCGCAGGATAGATCCAGACCTCACCGCCGCCGAAACCCCAGCGCAGGCTCGCTGCCGGCGGGCCATACTTGCGGATGACGCGCGTCGCGGGGTCAAGCGGCCGCAGGAAGGTTCGGGTTTGCAGGCGGGAAGGCGCCCACACCTGGATGTGATTGACCACCGGCTCCGCGGCGTCCGCGAAGAAGAGTTTGACGTGAAGGCCGGTCTGCGGAACGTCGCCTCCCAATCCCTCCTCTTTGGCGCGAGCTCCGGGCAGCGTCGCCGACACTTCCTCGTACTCCCACCACTCTCCTCGGTTGCTCGCGGCCACCCGTTCTGGCTTGCCCCAGCGCAGCCGGACTGTTTCCTTGTTGGCACCAAGCGGCAAACCGCGGGCCCCGGTTTCCTTCACCCAGAGGGGATTGGGGCGAAACCGACGGTGCGTCTCCCGCTGCAGTTCTTCGAGGGTCGGCCCTGCCAGCTTCAATTGCTCGGCTTGTTTGCTGGGAGCCTCCGGAGAACCTTGGAAGAGCCAGGCGCATCCCGCCGTCTGTGTCAGCACGCCCAGACAGGTCACGGTCACGAAAAAACGGCGCGTGGTGACTCGCATGACGCCTTTATCCCTCTCCCTTACCCAGCGCCTCGTTCAGGGCGTCCTGCTTGCTCACCAGGTAGGTGCATAGCAGCATCAAACCGACGCCGACGTCGATGCACATGTCTGCCACATTGAAGATGGGGAAGATATTCTGCCCGTGCCGCTGCAGGTCGAACATGTCGATGACGTATCCGAGTCGAGCCCGGTCGTAGAGGTTGCCCAGGGCGCCTCCGAGCAGGAAACCAAGACCAGCCATCTGCAGCCAGGTACGTTCCCTCAGCTGAATGGCATAGAACACGATCCCGAGGGCCACCGAGCCTGCGATGCCAATCAGCAGCAAGGTCTGCCCCCAGAACATGCTCCAGGCGGACCCGAAGTTTTGCGTGTAGGTCAGGGCAAAGTAGCCGGGAATCAGTGGAATCGAGGGGTAATGCAAGGTCATGTGGGTCACGACCCAAGCCTTGAGCAACTGGTCCAGGACCAACGCCACCGTCGCGTAGACGAACATGCTGGCTAGCTTGGGGCCTTGCTTGCTGGAATCGACCACGAGTTTCCCTCTGCGAGAAATCCAGTTCCATCGGGGTCCACCGGCAAGGGGCCCGAGACGGCTCCAATCCTACCACAACCGGGCCCCCTGAGAGGGGCTCCCCCAAACGGCGAGGACGGCGCCTGTCGGGGCACCGTCCTCGCCATTGGTTCAGTTCCCGCGCTCAGCGCGCCGGCGCGTTGGAGACGATCAGCCGCAGTCCTTTTTCGGCCTTCTTCAGCCGCCGACAGACTTCCATCTGGCTGATGCCCAGACGACGGCTGAGTTCCGCTTGGGTCAGGTCGTCGAAGTAACGCATCTGAAGCAACTCGCGCTGGTGGTCGGGCAGGTGCTTCATGGCTTCCGTCAGCACCAAGCGTTCATCTCGCTCGTTTTGATGCGCGTTGCTGGTGGTCGGATCAGCCAGGGTGTTGAGCAACGAGCGTTGTTCGTCTTCCTCGCCGTCGCCGGTCTCCTGGTCGAGCCACATCACGGTGACGCGGCGGTCGTACACGCGGGCCTGGTCAATCAGGTCCGTCGAAACGTTGAGCGTGTCGGCCAGTTCCTGGTTCGTCGCTTCGCGTCCCAAGCGGTGACCCAGTTCCTGGGTGACTTGCCGCAAGCGGTAGGAGAGTTCCTGGAGGGCGCGCGGGCCCCGCACCAGGGTCTGCCTGTCCCGCAGATAGTGCCGGATGTGGCCCGTGATGAAATGGACCGCGTAGGTCTTGAATTCCGTGTTGTGACCGGTCTCATAGCGATTGATCGCTTCGAGCAACCCGATCGAACCCACCTGAATCAGGTCATCCACCGGGTCGGTGCTACGACGAGCAAGGCCCCGCGCGATCTTGTGGACGAGAGGCAGATACTCGTTGACGAGTTTTTCCTTCTCCTTCGGACTCGCGCCGGCGTACACCTTGTTCATTCAGGTCTCCTTCGTGAGTTTGGGAGGTTGGTTTCCAAGCCAAGGATGATCGTATCGGATCGCGAAAATCACTTCCAGTCAACTTTTGTGAAGCAGTGGTAATTATTGTAATGTATTGTGAAGCGGAAGGGCCGTCAGTTTCACATTGTGCAAGCATCACGCGACTTTGCAGGCTCGAACGGAATATTCCGCAGGACCTGCTGCGAGATACAAACTTCAGATCAGGAAAAGCTTATGTTGTGATCAAGGCCTCATCGCGGGGTGGCGATGAGCACGGCCAACATCGCGGACGCTGCGCGTGGATGGCAACGCCGCTCGTCGCAGAGGGACGTCGAGCAGGGCGTCCCCCTGCGCCTTGCCAGAGAGTCATGGTTCGTCTGAAACGCTCCCGAGCCGCGCTGTCTGCGAACGCCTCACGGCTTTGCGAGAAATATCGCCAGGTCATCGATGCTCGATGGTGCCAGGCCACGTTCCTTGTAGACGGGGACATAGCCCGCTGCCCGAACCGCCACGCGATACTCCCCGGGGGGAATGTCCGACTGCCTGAACCATCCATCGCTGTCGGTCTGACCGTTGATGACAGGCAGCAGGTCATCGTGCAGGGGCTCAATCTCGATCCGGGCCCGCGCAACGGGGATGTCCGTCAGCAGGTCCACCACCCGGTACATGCAGGCGGCGCGTCCGCTCGACGCCGGACCTCCGGCCTTGGCCGGAGCTTGTGGTTCCGAATGAGGGGGGGCCGCCTGGGGGGGAGCGGCCGTCAGCACGGGGAGTGCCTCGATCGCATCCGAGAGCGCGGAAAGGCGGGGTCGCTCCGGGGAGCGCGCGGCGATTCCCTTGGCCTCTGGGGCATTCGGCAACGTGGGGGCGCGTGGGCGTTCAGGTGCCCCGCCGGGCGTGGCGTGCGCCGCGGAGAGGCCTTCGCCGGGCGCGTGGTTTGCCGGCGGCGGGGGCGCGACGGGGGCAGGGCGGCGCGGGTCCGCCGCCGGGGGAGGCACGGGACGCGAGGGCAGGGGAGAACGGGCGGGGCCCCCCGAGGGGGCAGGCGGCGGGGGAATGGGGGAGCGGTTCGCCTCCGGAACTGTGGCGGCTCCCGCCCCGACCTCGCTCTGGTCTGGAACTTCGGTGGGCAGCACCGGTCCCACGAACGGTTCGGCCTCCAGTGGCGGCACGACCGGCGCCACGGAGGGGGTGGGCTGTCGCAGCAAACGCGAGATTTCCGTTGCCCCTTGCTGGGATGGCAGGACCGGAGTGACGGAGGGAGGCGGCGCTTCCTGCTTTCGATTTTGCAGCTCCTGCTGCGCCAGGATGGTCTGGTTGAGCGCCGCCGTGGGATCGAAGTGGGCATCGACGCGGCGTCCGCTGCCGGGAGGAACCAGCGGAGCGAGGGGCGTCCTTCTGGCGGTGGGGGCCTCCGGAATCCGGATGTGTGCCAGGTCCGTGTCGCCCTGGCCCGCGCTCGAGCCCTGAGCTCCCGGGTTCGAGAGCTTGGTCGTCCTGGGGGGCAAGGGCGTCGCACCCTTCAGGCGTGGGCCTGGCGTGCGCCCTTGCGGCGGGTGGGGAGCGGGCTCGGCCTGCGCCCCTTCCCACGGCAGGGCTTCGGAGAACAGCTGGGCCATCTGGGACGAGGCACTGGCCCCCAGAAAGGAATCCGCCTCGAGCTTGCCTTCCTCCTCACTGGAGGCGGGGCCCTCCTCCGGCTCGTCGTCCGGGTTTTGGCGACGGCGTCCGCCACCCCGGCCGTTACCGCCTCGGGTGTTCATATGAACGGAGTCGGAGCTCGGCAAGCCGCCGGGCACCTTCCCCGTGGGGCGATTGGGCTGAATCTCGGAGGCCAACCGGAATCTCCCTCAGGGGCGAGGCCACAAGTTCCATATTCCTCAGAAGTGCGGGTTCCACACCCGCTGTGGGGATGTCCGGAACCCTCGAACCGGGGCGGGTTTTTCAAGCATCGAGGCGCTGGCCTGAGCTGGACCATTGGCCGGGCGCGGACACTGGGGATCGACCCCCGGATCCGGCTGGGGTATAGTGAGGACCGGTCTTCATCTCCCCCTCCCCTCCGCGCCACGCGTGCGTGGGTGCCCCTGACGTTTTTCGAGAGGAGTCCATGATGTTGGATTCGACCCGACCACTGGTGCAGTCTGCCTTGCTCGAGCGACTGGGTGAGGGGGCCATGTGGGTTCACGCCAATGGTGAGACCTTTACCCTGCGCGTAGGACCTCAGGGCGTTCAGCTCGTCCGGGACGGTCAGATGGTCGGGCGGGCGTCGTGGGAGTCGCTGGTGGCCTTTCTGGGCCACCAGCAGCGACGGATGGATAGCCTGATCGGCGATCGCCGCGTGCCACGCAACCTGCTGGTGCATCCAGACTTCGAGCAGGGGATCCTGCCCAACCTCTACGTGAATGCCTACGAGGGCGATCGCCTCGTGCGGGGCGGCACCCGGCGGCGTTTGGAGGCGCGCGTGGCCTCGCTGGCGGAGGCCGAGCGGCTGATGGCCGTCGAGATCGCCTGTGCGAATCCGGACTGCTTGCACACGGTCCGGCCCTTCCGGCCACGCGCCAAGGGCGCTCCCACGCGTCTGTTCGTGGGGTTCACCTGCCCGATCGAGGAGAGCATCGCCTGTGCGCGGACGCGCGGCGCCAAAGAGGCCATGGAGGCGGTGGTCCTGCGGGTCGAGGAGGCCGGGCAGTATTCCGCCAATGACATCGTGCGGCGCTGAACGCGACAGATCCTGGCGTTATGAAAGAAAACCGTTCAGGAGGGTGAGGGCTTCGGCGCCATCATCGACCTGCCCCTGTTCGCCCTCCTTTGGCAGGCCCGATTATCTGAATCAAAACCAGGCCAGCCCGCGACGGGCCTTCCATTATCTGGAGGGTGGCCCCCTGGGCGGGCGAGGTGTGCTCGCATTATCTGGGGTGAAAGGCTGGAAACCCGCAATCTACCGTTGAGAGGTTGCGCCCGGCTGGATAATACCTATTATCGTGAAAATGCTCGGGTGCCCTGCACGGGGCAGGGCCGTTCAGCCAGACCGCCCGGGGAGGCGTCAGGGGTAGACCGCGCTCCGCAGCACCTGGGGCATGGACTGACACATGGTGCGGATGGCCTCCTCGTTGTATCGCACGTCGGTGTCGTACCAGCGGCGATCGCCGTTGAGCACGGGCCGCGGGTCGCGCAAGCCGGGAATGCATTGGACGTCGAGATAGGCCGCCGGATTGGCCGCATACGTGGCGGCACTGCGCTCGAGGTCAGCGAAGCGTGACACGAGGGCACTGGTCGTGACCGTGCGCAACTCCCCGGCGGTGCAACCCGGGTGGTCCTCCCAGTAGGTGGCGACGCGACGTCTCACCTCGCGTTGCTCATGCAGGCTGGCAGCCGTGACAACCCCGCGCCGCACCGGTTCGCCACCAAAGGAATAGCCGTCGATGACCCGCTCCAGCAGCCACAACTTGTAGACGTCGAAGGTGTTGTTGAAGGCCGGCAGCAGCAGCATGCGTCCCTCGATGTTGGCTTCGCGGGCGACGCGGGCGGCGGCATCCAGCGCCGCGCGACGCAAGTCCTCCAGCATGGCGTCCAGCACCGCCGCGGACTTCACCTCCGAGTAAGCACGGTCACGATGCCAGTGACTGCCGCTCGGTGCCAGCCAGATGGAGCCGCCGGCAGCCAATCGGGCTCGCGTCGCCTCCGCCGTCAGCTTCGGAAAACTGTAACCCACCAGCCAGGCCAAGGCACCGCGCCTACGTTGTCGCAGGCGGCCCAAGCGGGCCAGTTCCACGATGGCGTCCGTGGGCAGTTTCGACACGTCCACCGGGCGGGGCGAGAAGGCGGGAAGGGGGGCCGGGCTACCGGGCAGGATGAGGGGGTAGTGGCGCGGCGTCAGGTAGACCGGAGCTTGCAAATCGGTGAACGGGTCCGTCAGGGCGCGCCCTGCGGCATCCGTCCGCTCGACCTCGGCGTAGGCGCGGGGGGCCGCGGGGGCTTCCGCTTGAATTCCTCCGGCCGCTTCGGGGTCTACCCCTGCGCTGGTTTCCGCGCTGTTCTCGTCCGGCTCGGCGGGCGTTTCGGGCTCCACAAAGGGCGTCTCCCTCCTGACGCCTGGGAGGACACGGGCCCCGGCGTCCAGCCCCGGCCCGGCCGCGGCCGGCTGAGTGGCCGCTTGGATCGCTGGGGCGCCGGCGGGACGGGACGCTTGGGTGGTTCGCAAGGTTGCGCGCGAGGAGCCGGGCTCGAGGCCACAGGCCGTCAGGGGAAGCAAGCACATGGCCAGGGGAAGCCAACGGGTACGCATCGGATGCTCCTCCCTACCTTAACGAAAGATTCAGCCTAACTTAAGTTTAGTTCCTCAGCGGGCACAATTCAAGTCGGGCGGTCCGGAGCGCCCTGGGCACCGATGGCGGCTTGATTCCTCTCTGACTCCGTGACGCCCGCCGCACCTTGCTTCCGTGGCCTTACGGGGTCGGAGCCGTCAGTGTCAAGCTGGCCCCCGGCGGCAGGGTCTTGGCAAACGCCTGCAGGGCTGCCCGCATGCGCGCCTCCTGGTCATGGGCGATCAGGTAAAAAGCCACCTTGTCTGAGGCGGCCAGCACCCGGATCGTCTGCAGGGTCGCGACGTGGCGCCAGGAGGGGGGCCGATTCGGGAACCAGCTGTCGTAGATCATGGCGTAGGCGATGTGGTGTTCGCGCACAAGACGTTGCAGGGTCTCCACCGTGCGGCCCTCGGCACGGGTCAGCAGTCGGGCCCGTTCGGAGCCTAGCCCAATGAAGTCGAGCACGTACTGATCATTTTGAAATGCCACCCAGCCCAGGTCGTTGATGGCGACTGGTTCCGGAAAGTACTCGGTCGCAAACCGATGCATCTGGTACTGCTGCTGATAGATATTCAGCGAGCCGGGCGGGGTGTGCAGGATCAGGGCGAAGTACGGCAGCCCGGTCACAAGCAAGATCCCGAGCACGCTGGTCAGTGACACCAGGGCGCCCCGGCCGAGGCCGAAATCTCGCGGAATCAGAAACACGGCACACAGCGCGGTTGCCACCACGTAAGCCTCATAGCGGGCGAAGAAGCCAAAGTGGCCGGCACACAGGTGCGCCCCGATCGTCAGGAGCGCCAGGCCCTGGATCACCTGAGCCGGCCGGGCGTGGCCTTCGCGCTGGAAGAGTCCTGCCGTGAACAGCAAGGCGGCCAGCGCAAGCAAGGCCCCGGTTCGGGTCTCGAGTGAGGAGTAGACGCCCCAGATGGCGGTTTTCAGGCCCACCAGGGCGTGCCCCTCGCTGAGCGACGTGGCCGCGAGGGATTTGGTCAGCACGGAACTGGGGAGGAGGGGCAGATTCCAGGCCCACATGGCACTGGCGTAGGCTCCGAGCACCCCTGCCAGGCCCCCTCCCAGTATCCAAGCCGTCTTTCTGTGCCCCGCGAGGTACAGGGCGACCAGGCCGAAAGGGGCGATCGCCAGGCCCTCGAAACGAATCAGCGCACACAGCGCGATGCCGCAGGCAGCCAACGTTGGCCGACCGCCAGGCTGAAAGGCTTGATACAGACCTGTCAGGAACATGGTCATGCCGAGCACGTGGAGAGGGTGTTCCATGCCAGTGAACATCAGGGCCAGGCTGTTGAGGGCCAGAATCAGGGCCGGTGGAATGACCAGAAACGCCAGAGGGGCCAGGCGTCCGAAGCCCGGGCCTGCGTTTTGCCAGACCAGGCCGGCCATGAGCCAGACGGTGCCGAGCGTGGCAGGCACGATGTAGAGCAGGGGGGCCTGGTCTCCCCAGCCCATCGCCAGGGGCAAGGTCAGCAAAAACGGAAAGAGAATGGAGGAGGAGGGGGCACACAGTTCCCCGAGGTTCACGCCGTAGCTGCCTCTCAAAATGTTCTCAGCCAGGGCCAGATGGA
Organism: Candidatus Sericytochromatia bacterium; assembly: GCA_035285325.1. NCBI lineage: Bacteria > Bacillati > Candidatus Sericytochromatia > Candidatus Sericytochromatia bacterium. The sequence continues at coordinate 63,014 of JAYKJB010000009.1, read as the reverse complement.
TGTAAGGGTCATCCAGGGTGTAAATCAGCCGGCCTCCGGTCTTACCGACCATGATGGCGTAGAGCCAGAGGAGCAGGGCGCTTGCGACCAAGGTCGCGTACCACTGAAAGCTGCGCACGGAGAGCAGGCGGGTGGTGGCCTCAGGCAGGGAAGGAGCAGGTGAGCGGCTCATGGTATCAACCTGGTCTTGGGGGAACACAGCGTTCCTGGCAAAACGGGGCGTAACGAGGAAAGGTGCGGCAGGCCACCGAGTGGCCGGGCCGGTTTCAACGTCCGTAGCGGGCCAGATAGGGCTTCAGGTCCAACTTGCGGGCGGTGTTGTCAGAGCTCATGTAGCGGATCGTACCGAAAATGGGGCGCTCCGGTCCCCAGGCGCGGTCGAAGCGCCCCAGGCACCAGAAAACGCCACTGACGCTGTTGGGGTCCCGACCGTCGAGGGCCCAGCGGTCGTTCAATTCCAGCAAGGTCTCCAGGGCTTCCTGCGGGCTGGCCGACCATTCCAGCACCTTCTTGCCCCATAGCATGCGCATGTAGTTATGGATCCGTCCTTCACGCAACAGTTGTCGCTGCGCGGCGTTCCAGATGGGATCGTGGGTCGCGGCCGCTTCGAGCCTGGCGCGGTTGTAACAGTGGGGGCGGGGGTCCCCCGCGTGTTTCGCGAGGGTGGCGCGGGCCCAGGCCGGCAAGCTCTCATAGCGATCGTGGCTCGGTAGGGTGTGAGCCACGTTCAGGCCGACTTCTCGCCAGGTGATGAGTTCATCCAGAAAAGCCTCTGCCGGCTCAGACAGCCCCCACCAGCCAGCCTTGGCCCCCGTGGGCTTGGGAGCCAGGCGCTCAGGCGTCCAGGCCTCCGACTGCCAGACTTCGGCGATCGCCTCGTGGGCGCCGATATGGCCGAAGTGGAGATAGGGTGATAGCCCGCTACTTCCTGCCAGCCCTGGTTCGTTCCGATCCTCCTGATAGCGAGCCAGTCGTTCACTCACGAACCGACGCAACAGCAGGCGCCCGGCCTGTTCTCCCCCTCGAACCCCCGGCACGGGCCCGACGGTATGGTCGATCGCGATGGCTTCGGCCCAGCCGGGCGTGCCTTCCAGCAGGGCCGGGGAGGGTTCGGGCCAGGCCTCCAGCCGAGCCTGCAGGTCAGGACGCACGGTGGCCCGCAACGCCTCCAGCGGGGCGGCGCTCGGAAAACGATCGCGCGGCAACAGGCCCGGTAGGGTCTTGTGCAGGTGGCGACGGAAGCCGTGGGCGGTGGGGAAGGGCGACGGTGAGGCGGACAGCGGCATCAAGCCATTCCCATCCACGGCTTCCACCCGCACCGGCAGGCGCTGGGCGGCGGCCGCCTGCAAGGCGGGCACGAAGAACCCCGGCCAATCATCCGTCACCACCGCGCAGGCGTCCTGGGCCAGGCACTCGAGCAAGCCGTCCTGCTCCCCAGGTCGCAACTCCACGTGGGCCCGGTATACCACCCCTGGGCGCCCCGCGAGGGCGGCGGCCTGGTCCGCCATGCCATCCAGCACGAAGCGGTGCATCCGATCGTTCATCAGGTGGTGCCCCACCCGCATGGTTTCCAGGATCACCAGTGGCACTTGAAACTGGTTGGCCAGTTCCACCGCTCGCTGCAGCGCCAGGTTCCAGCCGAGGCGGCGGTAGGCGACCATCCAGTAGAGGACGTAAGCACGCTCCGGACAAGGGGGGGCGGCATTCAGGGGGCGCAGGCGCTCGGCCAAGACGGGGACGGACATCACGTTCAGGCCTCCGAAAGCAGCTCGATCTCGTAGCCGTCCGGATCCTCGATGAACGCCATGAAACCGCCGTGCCGGCGGGGACTGGCTTCCTCCGTGACCTTCACACCGGCCGCACGCAAGGCGGCCAGCGCCTCGTCCATCCGTGGGACCGAAAACGCCAGATGAAAGATGTCCTCCGGCAGCTGAAAGTCGGGATCCCAGGGCAGGTAGGCCAGTTCCAGTTCGGTCGGGCTGTCCGGGTGGGTCAGGAAAGCGAGTTGCGAACCGCGGGGCGACGTGGCATTGTCGCGCAGGCTGAAACCCAGGTGGGACGTGTAAAACTGGATCGCACGCGCCATATCGCGAACCTTGAGCCGCACGTGAAGAAACATGGGGAACCTCCCTTCGGGGCCATCATTGTACGCCCAAGCCGTCGCGCTCGGGTGATTTGGCCATATAACAATGATTACCTGGTCTGCATGGGCGGGAAGGTCGCTTCGTGTTCTGCTTGCCAGATAATGTTTGTTATCGATGCTTCTGGGGGGCGAAATCAGTCATTGGTGAATCTATCACTGACTGTATTTATCTGTGCAATGGTCACAGTGATTCATTCGTCAAAAATGTGAAAGCCCTTGTGACAATAGGTACAGCAGTCCGGTGGCTTATGTAATTAAAGTGGCGTTATGCCACAAGCCGCAATCAAAAATTCAGCAATTCAAGTTCGAATTCCTGATGCCGCACCATTTGTAAAATGGGTTGGAGGGAAGCGATCATTATTGCCTCAGATTACGGGGCGTCTTCCAGCTCGTTTTAATTCTTATCACGAGCCATTCGTTGGCGGCGGCGCGGTGTTTTTTGCGCTGCAACCGGTGCGGGCTCATCTTTCCGATGAAAACGCGGAATTGGTTCACACCTATCAGGTCATTCGCGATGATGTGGAGCGGTTGATTCGCCATTTGCGGGGCCATCGTGCGGACGAGGATTACTATTACGCCATTCGCGCCCTCGATGTGCGCCAGCTAGATGGCATCGAGCGCGCCTCGCGCCTGATCTTTCTCAACCGGACCTGCTTCAACGGCCTGTATCGTGTCAATTCGCGAGGCGCCTTCAACGTTCCCTTCGGTCGCTACAAGAATCCACAGATCTGCAACGAGGTGGGCTTGCGGGCTGCCTCGGCGGCCTTGCGCGGCACGGGGCTGGCACACCAGGGTTACGAGCAAGTTCTGTTGAGGGCCCGCCGCGGGGACTTCATCTATTTCGATCCCCCCTATCACCCGGTTTCCAGCACGGCGAATTTCACCGGCTACACGGCGGGGGCCTTCGATGCGCGGGATCAGCGCCAGCTGGCCGAGGTATTCCGCACGCTCTCCTTGCGAGGCTGCAAGGTGATGTTGAGCAACTCCGACACCCCTTACATTCAGGAGTTGTATCGGGATTACTTGGTGGAGATCGTGGCGGCCCCTCGCCTGGTCAACCGTGACGCGAGCAAGCGGGGGCCGGTCAACGAGGTACTCGTCCGCAACTATCGCGCCTGAAGGGGCGGATGACCGGGTGGCTCAGTAGTATTCGGCACGCTCATCGAGTTGCTGGCAGCTCAGCTTCAGGTGGATTCCGCTGTTGTCCATGTGATCGATCCAGTCACTCGGGGCTGCCAGGTCGCGGGGAAAGAATAGCCCCTGCCGGATCACGAGGGCGGTCAGGGCGTGACTGTCATCATCCAGCAGCACGTTCTCCATCCGGCCGCAGCCACCATCCGTGCAGGTAACGGGCGTGCCCCGGACGAGGCTCACCTCCAGTCCCTTGGGGCCGCGCTGCTCCCCCGCGTCCGCGTGGGGCGCTTCCAGATGAGGGGCCCACCAGATTCCCCCGAAGGGCAAGGCCACGGGCACGGGCCAGGCGGGGTTGGCTTCTTCAAACCGGTCGGCGTCGTAATCAGGCATGCTGGCGAGGTCTGCCAGGCTGCAATCCAACCACAGCGTCTGCTCGCATGTCAGGGCGATCAGGGAGGTGGGCACCAGCACTTCCCGCTCGCCGGGTGGGGGGCGGCGCACGACCAGCTGGCTGACGCAGGGCTTGGCGGCGCTCACCACGATTCGCGTGACCCGTCCCGCCTCGCCATCGTGGGTATGGACCCTGGCGCCGAGAATGTCGTGTTCCATCTGCCCCCCTTGTGCACCGGCCTGCACGCGACCCGCCTCCAGCATAAGGGGGGCGGGACGGAGAGTCAGGAGCCAGCAGAGGCTTCCGGCAGCATCGACGTCGGTCAGGTCTCCTCAGCCAGCGCGTGCAGCTGATCGGCCAGGCGGAGCAACGGGTCGGTCACCGGAAGGGCGCGGGACCAGGCCTCCGGCAGCCCGCTGAGTCCCAGGTAGGCTCCGGCGAGCGCACCGGTCATCGCGCCCGTGGCACAGGCGTCGAAACCAGCGTTGACGGCAGTGAGCACCGCCCGGACGGGATCCTGAGGCCAGCGTAGAAAACAGTACAGCGCGGAGGGCAGGCACTCGAGCACGAAGCCGCCGGTCTTGAACCGGCCCAGCACGGCGTGTGGGGCTTGCCCATCATCGAGCGCCAGCGTCACCTCGTGCAGCCGGGCGGATGCTTCCAAGTCGATGCCGCGAATGGCTCGTTCCAGCAGGGACATCCAGGCGGCACGATGCAAGCGGCCGGGCGGGGTCTCGACCAGCGAGGCGATCGCCGTGGCAAACAGCACGGTGCCGGCCAGGGATTTCGCCCCGGTGTGGGTGAGCAGACATTGCAACACGGCTTCCTGACGCAGGCGCCCGAGTTGTCGGTGTCGTAGCAGGGCCAGCGGGACCACCCGGGTCGTGCCGCCTGCCCCGTTCGAGTCGACCCCGCTGACGCACCAATGATGACCCTCTGCCAGAGACTCGATGGCGGCGATGGTCGATTTGCCTGGTTTCAGGGCGGCAGGCAGCCAGCGCACCAGTCGTTCGGCCAGGTCATCGGCATCGAGGGCGCCGTGTGCTTCGAGCAGGGACTGGCCCACAAGCTGCACCAGCTGGGTATCTTTGGCGCCCTGGCCCACGGGCCAGGTGTGGCGTCGGCCGATGCGTGCGGTCATGCCGGCTAGCGGACCGCCGTAGATCATCTCGATGTCTTGCGGTGAGCGACCCTCCGCAGGAAATCCGAGCGCCTCCCCGGCGGCCAGCCCCAGCAGCGCCCCTCGAAAGCGGTCCACCAGATCCGTTTGCCCGCGCTCAGGCTGCGCAGCCCTGAGGTCGGAGGCGGGAGGGAGCTTGCCCGTGGAGGGACGGTTGCGGCGACGGCGCGCCACCTGCACCAAGGGGGTCGGCTCCCCGGTCGTGTCGATTTCGTAGATCCAGTCCGGACTGAGATCAGCCAGACCCGGCAAGCGATGAGGCGGTGAATCCGCTGCCTCATCAGGGGCGCGGAACTGGGCGCAGACCGTGTAGGCCGGATTTTCGATCTCGACGCCGTGCAGACTGCACTGGTCCCCTGCCAGGGCATGGCACATCGTGCAATTGACGTGGACTTCGCCCGCCATGAAAACGACGACTCCTTGAAAGTGTCAATTATAGCGGGGGACGCCCGCCTCGACCAGCACCGGTCCACGGGTCGTCGCTGGCCCGGCGCGAGGCGTCCGAGGCCGGCCAGAGCCAGCCATAATTGAACAGTGCCACGCCTTCCACGTGGTGGAATGCCCCTTCGACCCGGCGCCCCTTCAGGTAGGCTACCTGCGCGCTGACCGGCCAGTGGCGACGCGGTGGTTGGACGCGCGGGGTACCGGGCTGCGGTTCGGCTGCCAGGGCCACAACCAGGGCCGGACGTCGCCCTGGCAGGGCAGCCAGATGGTCATCGACCGAGGCCAGTTCCTTGTCGATGGTGGAGCGAAGCTGGCTCGCGTCGACCGGATCCAGTTCTGGATCGAACGCATAGCACATCGGTGCGAGTTCATCGAACAGCGGCGTCCAGGCCAGGGCGTCCTGGGCGCGAACGTCGTGACCGCGCATGTAGCTGCTGGGATGAAACACCAGGCCGTACTTCACCGACGCCGGTAGGCGGGTCCGCAAGTTGGCGATCAGGTCCCGCAGTTCGTCACTCAAAAAGCCTCGCCAGGCCGTCAGCCAGCGCTGGCGGGTCTGTTCGCTCGGGGCATCACCATCGGTCAGGAAGTGTCGGAACTCAGCCGTGTCAAGGTCCTTGCGCTTGCTGCGTAACGCCGTCACCGTGGCTGGCGAGTACCCCCAGAAGTCTCTCGGATCCGGATGACCGGTGCGGGATTTGGCTGCCACCGGATAGCGCATATAATCCAGCCAGACCCCATCAAAATAGCCCAGCTGTCCCACTTCCTCCAGCAGCGCCCCCAGCCGCTCCCCCACCTGCGGGGACGAGGGCGAGACGAAGGCAGAACCGGGCCCTTCGGCGGCCAGAGGGGTGTCCCCATAACCGTTGGTCACGCCCTCGACCCAGCCGCTCTGAATCTGGTCTTCGCCCCAACGCAAGGCGTGCAGCCACGCGTAAATTTTCATGCCGCGGTGGTGAGCTTCGCGCGCATAGACCCGAGCCACATTCAGCTTGGGCCAGCGCGCTGGGAACACCTGGCTGCCGAGGTAGGACACGCGGCCGTGATAGAAGGTCTCGAGGTAGATCTCGGTGATGCCCATCGCTTGCGCGCGGTCCAGGACCTCCAGCACCCGCAGGTCGATCGCATCCGCTGCGTAGGGACGAACCCAGATGGCTTTCCGCCTGAAATAGGGGTCGCCCGGGTCCCCCACCTGCGCGGTCTGGGCCGTTTCCTTTACCAGCGTCTCATAGTCGGCCAGCGGCCCTTGCGGGGGGGCTTCCCAGAACCAGCGCGGGGCGCGATAGCGGGCCTCCCAGTCCTGAGCGCTGATCGGACGCGGCAGGCTGGCCAGGTACGATTCGCGTGCCTGCTCCAGCTTGCGGACCTGGGCAGGCGCGATCGAGGCGCCGAGCGCTGGGGCCGCGAGAAGGGTAAGTGCCACGGCGGCAATCAGAAGTCGCATGAGGCTATGCTACCCGATGACCGTCGCGGATGACGGTGACGGGGCCTACTTTGCCACGAAGGAGCAAACCGAGGAATGCGCCATCCCCATATCGGTTCGGGTTTCCACGCGAAAGTAGTAGCGGACACCAGAATCAAGGTTTTTCAGGGTCGTGCGCTGGGCGTCGGTCGGACTGGTCAGGATGGGCTGTTCCAGGCTCGCCTGGCGTGACACCCGAATCACGCTCTGCCCCTGCCAGGGTGAATACCAGGAGATCCGGGCCGTTTGGGGACGGCCAGGCTCCACCACGACGGGCCCGAGGCCGGGGCGCAACATTTTGGATGCGCCGCTGGCCTGACTGCCGCCTCCAGAGGCGTGGGAACCGAACCAGGAGCAACCCACCAGGAGTGCCCCCAGGATGGTTGCCCCCATCAGACGTCTGGCCCGGCGGATCATCCGTTTTCCTCGCTTGCTGAGCTTGCGTGGAACTGCGCGCGTCACGGCGCCTTGCGAGCGAGCCGCATCGACGAACCGTGACGTTCTTCGTTGAGACAGATGGACGGACTGCACTGCCACAAGGATCCCCTGTTGTCGACTTACCCGGGGCTTGGAGGCGACAAACGTGAGAGTGGACAGTTGCCAGGAGTCCATTCCAAGCGGCGTGGTGCGCCATACGCTTCGTCAAGGACGACGGTGAGGAGCCTCCCGCGGGTGAGATGCAGGCTGAAAGCGAGAAGTTTTAACCAACTTTAACCCCGATTCTCCCTTTTTGACGCCACCTGAGGCCGAACATGGCCGATAGTATGCGCAGGATCCCCTTCGACCCGCCGCGGGAGAGATGGCTTGCGCGCCCCGTTTTTGATCCCCCTATCCCTGCTGGCCAGTCTGCTGCTCTCCGCCTGTGGGCGTGTGGCGAACCTGGAGGCCGGCATTCCGCCAATCGACTCGGTGCTCGTCAGGACGCCAGCGCGCCATGCGATCGCTGACGCCAGGCATCAGGACCAGCAACGGCGCGACCAGGAATCGGACGGGCCGGAACAGAGCCGCGTGAGTGTCCCCGTGCCAGAGCGGAAATCCCCGTGAGCGCAGCGGCTGACGCGCTGCAGGAAGCGGTCGCGGCCCTCAAATCGGCCATCGCCTCGGCTCCTAGGGCCCAGATCCCCCTGATGGAAGCAGTGGATGCGGTTTATGACCAGCTCGATACCTGGGGTGAACACCTCAGCGACGATCAGGTGCTGGAGGCCCAGTTGATGATCGGGCATGCCGAGAGCATTCTGACACGTTACTTCGGGATGTGAGACGCGAGGCCCGAAAGGGCCTCAGCCCCTCTGTTTGGCCTCGCCCCGAGGCGTCGGTGGCGTGCCCTACATGCCCACGTAGACCGGGCCACCGCCCCCTTCCGGCGCGACCCAGGTGATCAGCTGGTAGGGGTCTGCGATGTCGCAGGTCTTGCAGTGGACACAGTTGCTCGGGTTGAGTTTCAACTCGGTCTGCCCGTTACCCTTGAGGTCGACCATCTCGTAGACGGCGGCGGGGCAGAAGTGCTGGCAGGGATTGCCGTATTCCTCTTTGCAGCGGGTGTTGCAGATGTTCCAATCGGCGATGCGCAGGTGAGGGGGCTGGTTTTCCTCGTGCTTGGTGCCGCTGCGGTAGACATCATCCAGTTTCGAGAAGGTCAGCTTGCCGTCGGGCTTGAAGTCACTCTGGGGCTTGCGGCCATCAGGAAACTTGTCCTTCAGCTTGCGCATGCGGCGGTAGCCAGGCACCGCGGCGTAGCGATCGTGCAAGCCACGCCCACCGGTCACCATCTGCAGGGGAATATGGAAGAACATGGCCGGGTAGAGGCCGTCTTCGAACGATTGGTGGAAGTTGCGGGCGGCGTAGAGTTCCTTGCCGACCTCGCCATTGAGGATGCGCTGCTCGTAACCGGCCAGCAGGCTGGCGGGCATGGGAGCAGGGTCCTGCCCGGCTTGGGCCAGCAGGCCTTCGAAAATGGTCTCAGCAGCTTGGATCCCGGATTCGATCGCCGTGTGAATGCCTTTCAGGCGCATCGGGTTGAGCAGGCTGCCCGAATCACCCACCAGCACCACGCCGTCGTCATACAGTCTCGGAATCGACCAGTAGCCGCCCTCCGGGATGGTCTTGGCGCCATATCGCACCAGTTCGGCGCCGTCGAGCAGTTCGGCGATCGCCGGGTGGGTTTTCAAGCGCTGCAGCTGCAGGTGTGGGTCAAAGGTCGGATCGTGGGTATCGAGCCCGCCGACCTGTCCCACGTAAACCAGGTTGTGGTCGAGGTGGTAGATGAAGCCGCCGCCGAATTCATCGGCTTTCAGGGGGAAGCCCATGGTGTGGATCACGCGACCCTTCTTGAACTTCTCGGGCTTGACCTTCCAGAGTTCCTTGACGCCGCAAGCCCAGACCTGGGGGTTCTTGCCGGCGTCGAGTTGCTTCTTCTGAATCAGCGCCTTGGTCAGCGTGCCGCGCGTGCCCTCGCCCAGCACCACGCAGCGGGCCAGGAAGTCCATGCCCGGCTGGAAGTTTCCTTTGGGTTGACCGTGGTGGTCGAGCCCCTGGTCCGTCGTGCGCACCCCGGTCACGCGGTCCTGGTCATCGTAAAGCAGCTCAGCGGCCGGGTAACCAGGTGCGACCGTCACGCCTTCTTCTTCCGCTTTCTGCGCCAGCCAGGCCACCAGTTTCTGCAGCGAAACGACGAAGTTTCCGTGGTTTTGCAGTGGTGGCGGCGTGATCGGCAGCTTGAGCTTGCGGCTGGCCGTCATGAACCAGACTTCGTCCTCGGTGACGGGGCTCTCGACCGGCACGCCGGCGGCGTCGAAATCCGGGAAGAGCTTGCGCAGGCTCTTGGGGTCCATGACCGCGCCGGAGAATCCGTGATACCCCACCTCGGCGCTCTTTTCGAGCACCGCGATCATGGGATCGTCCAGCTTTGCGGCAGGATTCTTGGCGTTGTGGGCCTTGACCAGACGCGCCAGGTGGATCGCCCCGGCCAGGCTGGCCGGACCGGCGCCGACGAACAGGACGTCGACTGGATTTTGCTCGCGCGCGATGGTCATGGCGACATATCTCCGAGGGGGCGTCCGCGTGGTTCAGGCACCGGTCGGACCGCCGTGGGGCTGGAAAACGCGTTCTTTAGATAACACATGGCCCCCCTGGCTGTCATTGCACCGGGTTGGCGGCCGTGCTACACTGGGCTTTGGTTAAAATAAAATTAAGTCGCTTAACCTTTTGGCATACCCCCGAGGCGCCCTGACCGAGCAACGAGACGTGAGCGAACCCCTCATGCGAGTGAAATCCAAGTCGTGGATGGCCTTGCTGGCCTTGTTGTTGGCGACCGCGTGCGCCCGGACCCCGGGGACGCTGGGAAGCCTGCCGGGCAACTCTGGCTCCAAGCCCGTGCAGGCCCGAGGCATGTCGTCGACGGCCTCTCTGCCGAAGGGCTTCCTGTGGGGCGTTTCCACCGCCGGTTACCAGTGGGAGGGGTACGACAAGTCCTCGCAGTGGGCCGCCTTCGACGCGGCCGGCAAGACCGCTGAACGCAACCTGTACGGGGCCGACGGGCTCAATCGCTACGCCGAAGACCTGGACCTCACCAAAGGAATGGGCTGCAACGCCTTTCGCACGAGCCTGGAGTGGGCGCGCCTGGAACCCCAGGAGGGCCGCTATGACCCTCAGGCGATCGCCCACTACCATCGCCTGCTCGACGCGATGCGCGCGCGCGGCCTCGAGCCGATGGTCACCTTGATGCACTTTTCCTATCCCGCCTGGCTCGACCGCTACGGCGGCTGGGAGAGCCCCGAGGCCCCCAAGGCGTTTGCTCGCTTTGCGGCGTTTGTCGCGAAGGAGTTCGGCAGCCAGATCAAATGGTACATGACCTTCAATGAGCCCAACATCTTCCTCATGGGAGGTTGGCTCACGCCGATGACCCCGCCTGGCAAGGTCGACCCCGTGGCTGGCTTGAGGGCCATGCGCCGCATGATCCAGGGTCACGCCGCTGCCTACGAGGCGCTGCATGCCAACGACGCCGATGCCCAGGTGGGCTTCAATATGTACACCGCCCAGTGGGCCCTGGGGGCTCCCACGGCGCCCCTCTCGGCCAAAGATGCCTCGGACGTCGAGAAATTCGCGGAGCACGAGGTGTGTTCCGACACGGCCTTCCTCGATGAACTGCAGAAGCGGGGCAAGACGCTCGACTACGCGGCGCTCGACTACTACTGCAAGTTTTACCTCTACCTGCCGTTCGTGTTTCCGCGTTCGGACACCTGGGAGGTTTATCCTGAGGGCCTCTACAACGCCATCAAACGCTATCATGCGCGCTACAAGCTGCCCGTCCTGGTGGCCGAGAACGGTCTGGCGACCTACGATCTGGCGCCTCGCAAGGACCGTTGGACGCGCGGTGCTTACCTGGTCTCCCACGTGCAACAGGTCCAGCGGGCGGCGGCAGAGGGGATCCCGGTGCTGGGTTACGTGCACTGGTCGATCACCGATAATTACGAGTGGGGATCGTTCTCCCCTCGCTTCGGTTTGTTCAGTGTCGATTGCCGCAACCAGAACTTCCGGCGGGTGCGCACGGAAGGCGCCTACGCCTACGAAGAGGTGATTCGCGCGCGGGGCGTGAACGAGGCGATCGCCATGCGCTACGCGCCGCCGCGGCAGCTCGACCTGCCAAAGCCCTGGTTGGGCGGGGGCCAGGGCCTGCCGGTCTCGATTTACCGATAAGTCGAGACCAGCTTGGCGCGCTGGTGCGTCACGAAGTCTCTGGCCGTTGGCGACCCCCGCCCGGCTCCATCCACGCGGGCTTGGGACTTGAACGGTGCGCTAGCCCAGGAACAGGCCGAAAAACGAGTTGACGACCGCGATCACCGCGGCGGCCAGGATGGCCCAGCCGAAATGGGCGACCGCGACGCCGGGCACCACCAGGGTCACCAGCCAGAGCATGGCCCCGTTGATCACGAACAGGAACAGGCCCAGCGTCAGGAACGTCAGGGGAATCGAGAAGAGCACGATGATCGGTCGGATCACGGCATTGGCGAAGCCCAGCACGAGCGCGCCGATCATCGCGGGCACCAGGCCACTGACGGTAAAGCCAGGGACCAGGTAAGCGGCGATGAAAAAGGCCAGGGTCGCGGCGGTCCAGGAAGCCAGCATGTATTTCATGGGCTCCATTGTAAGCCAACGCGTCGCTGCCACACGTGACAGGCACCGCTCCGGCGGGGCCCAAGCCAACGGGGCGAGGCGCGGTTGTCCGATTCCCACCAACTGGTTCGTGATCCGGTGCTTTGACACCCGCGGCGCATGCTGTTACGATAGCTTCGCGGAGTAGAGCAGTCCGGTAGCTCGTCGGGCTCATAACCCGAAGGTCACAGGTTCAAATCCTGTCTCCGCAACTGCAAAACGCGGCGTTCTTCCAAAGAGCGCCGCGTTTTTCTTTCCGAGGCCAGGCTGCGCTGTCGTTGAGCCGCCCGGCCTGCCCGCTCAGGAGGGGCCATCGCGTGACACCGCTGACCTGGCCAAGTGCCAACGTTCGGGTGGCCTGGAGTCGCTGGCTCGACCGGTTGCTCTGGGGCGCCGTGCTGGCGGTGCTGCTGGTGCGATGTGTGCTGCCCACCGCGCCCGAGCCATTACCGCCGCGCCTGCAGGCCTTGCGCTTCGGGCCGCAATCCGCGCCGACCCTGCTGGTCTTCGACGGCTCCCGTTGACCGGCCTGCCTGACCATGGGTCCCGTGGTCTCCCGCCTCGAATCCGAATTCGCCGGCCAGGTGCGCGTGCGGCGCATCGTGTTGGACCGTCTCAAGCCCGGGACGCCCGAGCACCTGCAGGGATTTGCTTGGGCCGAGGCGCTGGCGCTCGAACGGACGCCCACCTATGTCCTGGTTACCCCTCAGGGGCAGGTTCGCGCCCGATTCGAGGGTGTCACCCCCTATCTCAGTTTGCGTGCGGCGCTGGTGGCGCTTGCCACCCCCGCTCCTGCGCTCCCTTGACGCCACGATGGCTGGCGGCCTACAATACCGCCAACACGCGCTGCCGGTGTGTTGTAATGGTAGCAAACGAGCTTCCCAAGCTTGGGGCGTGGGTTCGATTCCCATCACCGGCTCTCTTGGCCGCCTTTGCCTCGCACTCCTGATGGAGACAGGCAGGCGGTCATTTTTTTTCGAACAGGTCAACGCCGCCCCTGATCCGGGCAAGACCCTTGAGGAGACCCCACCCCATGCGCATGGACGTTCTGAACCTGGGCACCGACGAGACGCAGGTGCGCTACACCCTCAACCGCCAGGAATGCGAAACCTTGATGGAGGCGTGTGCCAGCCTCCGCGAATTGCGTTTCCCTGGCGTGCTCGACAAGATGCCCCAGATGTTCGATGAGGCTGACCTGGTCAAAGCGATGGGCGCGAAGTCCGATGCCCAGGCCGTGCTGGAACTGATCGATCTGGAGCAGGCCTTTCACCAGGCGCTGCACATGTTCCCGGGCGGCCACAGTCACGGCGACGAGGACCACGGGCATTGATCATCGCCCCTCGGGCGGTCTGGGGCCACCGCCTGCTGGTGGTAGCCAAGTTCGCCTGCTCGGGCGGCCTTGCCGCAGCCGCCGGGGCGCGCTGGGTGCCGGGGGATGTCCTGTCCGTCATCTTTATCGCCCTGATCTGCACGAGGCCGGCCGTCTCCTCTGCGCTGCGAGACGCCAGGGAGCAGGTTCTGGCCAGCCTTCTGGGGTGTGCCGTGGCGGTGCTCGTCTTTGCGGCGATCGGCCACGGTCCCCCAGGCGTGGCCCTGGCCGCTGCCCTGGTCTGGGCGCTCGAGGCCCGCTTGGGCTGGGGGTTCAATGCCTTTGTGATCATGTTGCTGTCGGTGGCCTACCTGGGCTACCCCAGTGACGCCCCCTGGACGGAGCGGATCCTTCTGCGGGAAACCTCCCTGCTGCTCGGTGTGGCCGTGGCGCTGGCGGTCAACGTGCTGGCGGCTCCCTGGCTGGGCCCCCTCAACCTGCGCGTTCGCCTTGCCGAGGGCATGCAGCGCGTGCAGCGTTTCATGGAGACCCTCGCGACGGATCTGCAGCAGGCCAATCCGAGCACGCTGGGGCGGACCGCCACTCTGTTCGACCGGGAATATGCGCTGCTGGTGGAGTTGCGTGGCGAACTGGCCGACCTGAGCCGGGATGTGCGAGTGGCGCCTTTGCTGCCTGGGGCGACGGCGGCTTCCGCCGCAGAGGTCGTGCAGGTGGCCTTCGAACTCGAGCAGGTCGTGCATCACCTGCAAGACGCCACGGGCGCTGCGCGCTCCGTGATCGCGGGTTTGGAAGCCGCAAGCCCCCCCGAGGATTTCTTGCTGCTCGGAACCTGTGTGGAGACGCTGCGGGCGGGCGCGACCGCGCTGGCGGAAGTGGCGTCCGGGCGATCGGCCCAGGGCGGGGAACTGGCGCGCGCGGAGGTTCGCCGACTGCGCGAACTCGACGCGCGCATCGCGGCCCCGGAGGAGATTGATGAACGCCTCGGGCCCCGCCTGTGGATCATGCTGTCGCTGGCCGCCGCACTGGGCCATATTCTGCGTGTGGCTCAGCGTGCGGAGAGCTGGGCCAGTGGCGAAGCGCCCACTCAGGTAGCTCTGGCCCGGAGCCAGGCCGGGGAGCAGGCCTCCTGAGCGCCTGGTTCAGTTGCGTTCGGCTCAGCCGCCCGTGGCGCGGCTGGCGAGGATGGCCTCCAGTTCGTAGAGCCCCACGTCCAACCCCCGTTTCTGACCGATCACGTCATCCAGGTTCTGAACGGACACCTCATTCCCCGAGAGGCCAACCATCACGTTGGAGGTGCCACCGAGCAGCACGTCCACGGCCGCAGCCCCCAGGCGCGTGGCCAGCAGACGGTCGAAGGCCGACGGGCTGCCGCCGCGCTGAATGTGTCCCAAGACCGTGACGCGGGTGTCGTATCCCGTGCTGATGCGCAGGCGTTCGCCCACGTCGAAGCCGTGGGCAGCGCCCTCGGCCACGATCACGATGGAGTGCTCCTTGCCCTGGTTCATGCCGCGAATGATCTTGTCGGAGACGAAGTCCAGATCATGCGGAATTTCCGGCACGATCACGAACTCGGCACCACCGGCCAGCCCGCTGGACAGCGCAATCCAGCCGCTGTCACGCCCCATCACCTCGATGATGACGATGCGCTTGTGACTGCTGGCGGTGTCGCGAATCTTGTTGATGGCGTCAAGCACGGTGTTGACAGCCGTATCGAAGCCAATCGTGTAGTCCGTGCCGTAGATGTCGTTGTCGATGGTGCCCGGCACGCCCACGATGGCGATACCTTTCTTACCCAGCAACTGGGCGCCTCGGAAAGAACCGTCGCCACCAATGACGACGAGCCCTTCGATACTCCGACGCTCCAACTCGCGGATGGCCATCTCCTGACCTTCGGGGGTGGGAAATTGGGTGGACCGTGCGGTCTTCAGCATGGTGCCCCCACGCTGCAGGATGTTGCCTACATCGTGATACTCCATCAGTCGCATCTGGCCTTTCAGGAGCCCGTTGTAGCCATATTCGATGCCCCACACTTCGCAACCGGCGTGCAGCGCCTTGCGAACCACCGATCGGATGGCCGCATTCATGCCGGGGGCATCCCCACCGCTTGTCAGGACCGCAAGGCGTTTCATCTCAACCCTCTTGAAACCGACCCAGGGCCCTGAAACGCGCGTAGCGCGACGCCAGCAGCACATCTTCCGGCTGGTCGACAATCGTGCTCAGGTGGCGCCGGATGGCCTCACCCAGCCGTCGCGCCGCTTCGACCGAGTCTTGGTGGGCCCCGCCGACGGGCTCCGTAATGACTTCGTCGACGATTGATAGTCGCTTGAGGTCCTGCGCCGAGATCTTCATGGCACTGGCCGCCTCGGAGGCCTTGGCGGCGTCTTTCCAGAGAATCGCAGCGCAGCCCTCGGGGCTGATCACCGAGTAGTACGCGTGCTCCATGATCAGGACCCGGTCGGCCACGCCCAGCGCCAAAGCGCCCCCGCTGCCCCCCTCGCCCAGCACCACCGCGACGCACGGCACCGGCAGTTGGGCCATTTCGTAGATCGAATGGGCGATCGCCCCGCCCTGGTTGTGTTCCTCCGCGGCAATCCCGGGATAGGCGCCGGGGGTGTCGATGAAGGCAATCAGCGGCATCCGGAAGCGCGCCGCGTGACGCATCAACCGGATCGCCTTGCGGTACCCCTCAGGCTGAGGCATGCCGAAGTTGCGGGCGATGTTGTCCTTGGTGTCGCGGCCCTTCTGATGGCCGACGAACACCACCGAGCGCCCCATGAAGCGTCCAATCCCCCCGACCAGGGCCATGTCATCGACGCCTTGCCGATCGCCACGCAATTCCACGAAGTCCTCGGCGATCGCGCCGATGTAATCGAGGGTGGTGGGGCGTCGCGGATGACGGGCGATCTGAATGCGTTGGGCGGGCGTCAGGTTGTCGAAGATGCCCCGCCGAAGTTCGCTGGCCCGTTCCTGTAGCCGCGCCACCTCGCCGTCCAGGTTGATGCCGTTTTCCTCGGCCATGCGCTTGAACTGCGCGATCTTGTCTTCGAGTTCGACCAGCGGGCGTTCGAACTCCAGCTCGAAACGCTTAGCCATGCGAGACCGCCCCCTCATTCGAGGTCACGTCGACCAACCGATGTAACTTGAGCAGCCGGGACAGTTCCCCCTTCAGTTTCGGACGCGGGATGATCATGTCGATCAGACCGTGGCGCAGCAACGACTCGGCCATCTGGAAGTCCGCGGGGGGCTTCTGGCGGATTGTCTGCTCGATCACCCGACGCCCGGCGAATCCGATCAAGGCGCCCGGTTCGGACACCAGAATGTCGGCCAGGGAGGGGAAGCTGGCGGTCACGCCGCCGGTGGTGGGGTCCGCCATCACGGCAATATAGACCTTGCGCGCCCGGTGGAAGTGTTGCAGCGCCGCCGTCGTTTTGGCCATTTGCATGAGCGACAGGGCGCCCTCTTGCATGCGGGCGCCGCCGCTGGCGGTGACGGTGATTAACGGGAGTTGTTCGTCGCCGGCTCGCTCGATCAGGCGGGTGATTTTCTCACCCACGACCGAGCCCATCGAGCCGCCCAAGAAATAGAAGTTCATGACGCCGAGCGCCACGCGCTGGCCATCGATCGTGGCGATGCCCGTGATGACCCCTTCTTCGGGCCCATGTTTGGCGTAGGCGTCTTTCAATCGCTCGCTGTAACGCTTCGTATCAACAAAGGCCAGCGGGTCCGTGGAGCGCAGGTGGGCGTCCATCGTTTCGAAGGAGCCCTCATCGACCAGCTGTTCGATGCGTTCCCGCGCGTTCAGACGGAAGTGAAAGCCGCAGCGAGGGCACACCTGCAGGTTGCTTTGCAGTTCCTTGGTGAAGAGTGCCTCTTCACAGGCGGTGCACTTGACCCACAGGCCGTCCGGAATGTCCCGGCGAAAGGTGGCGCCCTTGACTTCGGTGCGGGCGCTGCGATTGGCGAACCAGTCTTTGAGGGTCATCGCTCACTCGAACAGGCAGGCGAGGCTGCCACTGAACCGAAGGATTATAACACACGGGGCTCGGCCAGCCGGCCGTGTCCAGGTTCGGCCCACCGCAGAACGCGAGGGGGGCGCGATGCACCGAGGGGCCGGCGCAGGCGCTTCCCGCCTGTCCGGTGATGGTGTCCTAGGAGACGCGTTCCAGCACCATGGCGATGCCCTGGCCGCCGCCGATGCAGGCGGAAGCCACGCCATAGCGGGCTTGCCGTTCCTCGAGCTCATACATCAGGGAGAGCAGGATGCGGGCGCCCGAGGCGCCGATCGGGTGCCCCAAGGCGATCGCCCCGCCGTTCGGGTTGACCTTGTCCCGGTCGAGACCGAGTTCCTTCTCCACTGCCAGATACTGGGCCGCGAAGGCCTCGTTGACCTCGATCACGCTCATGTCGGCCAGGGTCAAGCCAGCGCGCTGCAGGGCCACCTGGATGGCGGGCGCGGGCCCGATGCCCATACGGCGACCCGAAACCCCGGCCACGGACCAGGACACGACGCGCGCCTTGGGGGTGAGGTTGAGGGCCGCGACGCGTTCTTCCGTGGCCAGGACCAGGGAACAGGCCCCGTCGTTGATGCCGGAGGCGTTGCCCGGGGTGACATGTCCCCCCTTGCGAAAGGCCGGTTTGAGGGTTGCCAGTTTCTCGAGCGAGGTCTCTCGCGGATGCTCGTCACGGGACACGAGCTTGGGGCCTCCCTTGCCGGGAATCTCGACCGGCACGATCTCTCGGGCCAGACGCCCCCGTTCGATGGCCTGCCGCGCAGCTTCCTGCGAGCGCAACGCAAAGGTGTCCATGGCCTCGCGGGAAATTCCGTACTCGTCGCCCAGCACCTCGGCCGTTTCTCCCATGATCAGCCCACAGGCGGGGTCGACGAACACGGAGTGGGGCCCGAGCAGGGGGTCTTCCAGGGTCTGGTCGCCGCGCAGGCCTTCGCGGGCCCCTCGCAGGATAAAGGGGGCCCGGCTCATACACTCGGTGCCGCCCACCAGAGCCAGTTCACTTTCCTCCAGACGCATCGCCTGACACGCGCTCACGACCGCCTGCATGCCGGAGCCGCATAGCCGATTGACGGTCAGGCCGGTGATGGTCTCCGCCATGCCCACTTGCAGGCCCACGTACTTGGCCAGGTAGTAACTTTCCCGTTCGGCTTGCATGACATTGCCGAGCACCACCGCGTCGAACGCATCGGGCGCGACGCGGGCCCGGGACAGGGCCTCGCGGGTCGCGGCGATCGCCAGATCCGCGGCGGACAGGTGGCGAAGTTCTCCCATGTAGGTCCCGAAAGGGGTTCGGGCACCGTCGACCAGGTACAGGGCGCGACTCACGGGCAGTCTCCTTGAATGTGCCGGCGCCTGTCACCCGAAGGCTGGCGCGCCGGCAGGGGGGCGCAGCTCAGAAGGGCACGAGCATCTGGGCGGCGAGCAGTTCGTGGGACACGAGGGCGGCGTTGTTGAGCAGGCCGTTGTCAGTGCCGGGGTCGAACTTGCCGGAGGAATACTCCACCTGGATACGCGGCAACTGGGCGATCTGGATTTCGGTTTGCAGCGTCAGCCCCGAGCCCAGCGTGCGTTCGAGATTGGGGCCGCCTGTCTGCTGGGCCGCCAGCGTCAGGTGAGGGAAGATCGAGAAGCCAGGGATCCGCAGCGTCGCTCCGTAGCTGGCATAATCGGCTCCTGCCAGGCCTTGCATCAGATTCCGGCCACTGAACTGAAACGGCTGACCGTTGCTGAGACGGGTACCGACCACACTGCCGGCATTCAGGCCCAGACCCAGGCCGAACCCCGTGCCAAACAGGTCATTGCTGGCCAGCGTGAGGCTGGCTTGCGAAGGGTTGAAATTGCCCGTAAAGGCAGTCCGGGAAACGGTTTGAAGACTGAGACCCAAGGCCTCGCTGCCGACATCCAGTGTGCTCGTCAGGGTCTTGTTGGCCGCATCCGGCGCATCGGTCGGCAATCCCACCGTCTTGGCCGCTAGCTGAGCACGCACGACGCCGAAGTCTCCTCCCACGGTGGCCAGCATCCGTCCGCCAGGCAGCGTGCCTTCCAGTTGAGGCAGACTGTCCGCGTAGCCCAGCGTGTTCAGGCGTTCCACGTCTCGTCCGGAAAGTCCGCCCTGGTAATAGGCCAGGCCCAGCTGGAAGGGGCCCATCTGGGTGCCTGCGGCTGCCATGTAATTCCCGCGAGGGGCCAGTGGCTGCGTGGCGTTGGGGTCCAGCGCCTGCAGGGCCACATCCGTGCCCGGCAGCCACCAGGCCGGGTTGGCCGGGCGGGCCTCCCCATTCAGCTTGAGCCGGGCCACCAGGTCACCGCTGCCCAGGGCCAGGCCGGGCGTACCCACGAACCCATAGCCGCCCAGGCCATCGCGCCAGACATTCTGGGTGAAGGGGTTCTTGAAACTCGAGCCGAGGGTCAGCACGTCGCTGGCGTTCATCACGCCCGTGTGCAGGGCCCAGGTCCCGGGGGTGTAGCTCACGTAGGCGCGCGAAAGGTACGCTTCGGTGAAGGGCGTGTCCGGGCGACCGGGCGTCGCGAAGGCAGCCCCGGCTCCCACCGGCCCGTAAACGTCCCAGAACAGGCTGCTGTGAGCCGCCACGTCGTCGGCGAGGGCGGCATCCAGGTTGAGCCGGCTGCGAACGCGGGTGTCATCTGTCGGCCACTGGGCGGCCGGCATCGCGCCCAGATACGAGCGGTATTCGTTGCGAATCTCGCCGCTGAGGCGAGCGCGCTTCTCGACGGTGGAAAGCCGCGAGTCGAGGCTGTCCGTGCGGCCCTTGAGCACCTCCAGTTCGTCCCGGAATTCCCGCTGCAGGCGCGCAATCGTCCGAAGATCGTCGGTGTTGACGCTGGGGTCGAGGCTGATCGGATTGCCCGTCGCACTGGCAATTTGTTCCTCGACCTTGGCCATCACCTTGGCGAGGGCCGCAGCCAGTTCATAGCGCGTGAGGGTCCGCGAGCCCCGGAAGGTCTTGTCGCTGAAGCCATCCATGACTTCATATTTCTCGACCAAGGCCACGATGGCTTCCCGGGCCCAGTGGTCCGACCCCACGTCCTTCAGCTCACTGACCGGCGTGTACGCCAGAACGGGCGTTGCGAACCACGGCGCGAGGCCAGCCGTCAGGCAGGTGATCAAGCGAAGACGTGCGTTCAAGACGGGGACCCTCCAATCGACGGCGACGTCTGCCGGGTTGGGCTCAGGACGCGCCCAGGCAAGATAGCACGGGGGTATGCGAGCGTCAAAACGGGTTCCCGGTCGAAACCCTTTCATCGCCGTCGCTGTCAGGTGGGGGCTGAGGGGGGGGCGGGGGGGATGGCTTCGGCCGCATCGATTTCGGGCCTCGTTTCCGCGGCCGGTTCGCTCGCTGCGGCTGACGGCGGGGACCCCGCTTGGGTGCGGGCTGGTGGCGGAGCCGGCTCGATCAGGGCAGGGACGTAACCGGTCAGAGAGGGAACGACCGGCAGGGCGGCCGGCCTTTGCCGTTTGCGCATGATGGTGGCGATGATCTTGGCCACCGCCACGAACAGTTCGGGGGGAATGCTTTGCCCCACCTTGACCTGGTCATAGAGGGCGCGTGCCGTCGGGGGGTCTTCGACCGTGGGGATGAAGTTTTCCTCTGCAATTTGTCGGATCAGCAGCGCCTGGCGCCCCTTGCCCTTGGCCAGCACCTTGGGCGCCTTCATTCCGCGCTTGGGCTTGTATTCCAGCGCCACGGCAAAGTGGGTCGGGTTGGTGACCACCACGTCGGCATTGGGGACCACCTCACGCATGGCGCCGGAAGAAATTTCCATCATCTTCTGGCGTTGCTTGCCCTTGATATGGGGGTCGCCTTCCAGCTTCTTGTACTCATCCTTGATCTCCTTGTCGGACATCTTCAGGCCTTTCCACCATTGCCAGCGCTCGAACAGGTACGAGACGAAGGCGACCACGAGCATGAACAGGGCGACTTTTTTGGCCACCTCCAGTATCAGGAAGCCAATCAGGCCCAGCGCGCCGGTGACCGAGAGGGTGGCGCTCTGCAGAATCGTGGCCAGGTTGTCCCGGACCACGTCGAACACCAAGTAACCGATCACGAGGCAAACCAGCAGGGTTTTGACCAGGTTGAACAGCTGCTTGACCTTGAACGGATTGACCTTGTTTTTGAAGCCGTTGACCGGGTCGATTTTTTCGTATTTCGGCTCCAGCGGTTTGAACGTGATCAGGAAGCCCACCTGGGCATACAGGACCACCAGCACCGTCAGCAGGATCAGGACCACGAAGGGCGTGGTGCTGATGACGACCACCAGGACCACCCGCCAGAGCAACCAGCGGGCCTGGGCCACACTCAGCCCCTGATACTCCGGAATGCTGCGCAGGATCTCGACGATAAAGGCATAGACGTACTGGTAGGCGAATTCTGCCGACCACGCCAGGGCGTAAGCCGAGACGAAGATGATGGCGGCGGCGAGCAGGTCCTGCACCTTCAGGACGTTGCCCTTTTTGCGCTCCTCATCCAATTTGTGAGGCGTCGGATCGTGTCGCTTGTCTTCGTCGGCCACGGCCTCCGCTCACCTCCCGGAGCGTCCCTCGGTGCATCGCTCGGCGTGCCCTTGGACCACCCCGTTCCCGCGCGATCGCACGGCGGGGAAGACGGGGCAGGGCCAGTCAGGATTTCTATACCGCGTCCCCGAGCCTCGCCGCCACCCACGCGAGGGCTTCCTCGCGTGAGTGCAGCGCGCCGACCGCGGTCTCCTCCTCGACTGCCGTGAGCCAATCGGCGATCGCCGGCCCGGGCCCGAGCCCCGGCAGCCCCAGCAGGTCGTGTCCATTGACGTGGCGCGGCAGGGGGTGGTCGACCCGCTGCCAGTAATCCGCCAGGCATGCGCCGATGAGCTCCCGATCAGGCGGGGTGGCCGTCGCGGCCTGAAGCCAGGCCAGCCCCGGGAAATTTTCACCGCATCGTTTGAACAGACGATGCTGTGCGCGCTTGCCAAACCGCTCGCGCAGGGCCCGTGCGAAGCCCTCCGCCTCCTCGCAGAGGCAGCGGACCAGCTGGACCTCCTTGCGGCTCAGACGTAGGCGGGTCATCACGCCTGCTCGGGGCGCCTCGGCGAGCGGGGCGAGGAGAGCGGCCAGCATCACGGCCTGGAGACGGGGGCGGTCCTCGCGCACGGGGCCCTCCAGCCAGGTGCGCGTGCGGGCCCAGGCGTCGCCCGGGCGCTGGTTCCAGGATTTTTCGCCGGCCGCAATGGTCAGGATGCCGGCCTGCCAGTCGGCCTGCGGGCAGCCCAGCGCCTCGCCGAGGGTGCCGTGGGCCTGCATCAACTGGAGGGTGCAGGCCGCTCGTCCACTGGCCAGAATCTTGGCCCATTCGGCCCCCATCCGCTCCCCCGCCGGGTGTCGCAACAGGGGCGCCAGTTCGCCCGCCCAGGCAGCGAACGGTTCACTGATGGTGTAGCCGAGGGTGGCGGCGAAGCGGTAGACCCGCAGCACCCGCAAGGGATCATCTTCCAGGTTCTGACGGGCCGGTACCCGCAGCAGC
This sequence comes from Candidatus Sericytochromatia bacterium, assembly GCA_035285325.1. NCBI lineage: Bacteria > Bacillati > Candidatus Sericytochromatia > Candidatus Sericytochromatia bacterium. The sequence goes on along the minus strand of JAYKJB010000009.1, from coordinate 40,253 downwards.
CCCGCTTGCAAATCGGCGATCCCGGACAGCGGATCGTGCCAGATGCCATCGGGCAATTCCCAGGCGATCGCGTTGAGGGTCAGGTCCCGTCGGCTGAGGTCCGCGATGAGGTTCCCCTCTTGCATAGCGGCGACATCCAGGACCGTTCCATCGGCGAGTTGCAGGCGCCAGACCTGCATCGCCTCGTCGAGCAGGACGGTGGCGGTGACGGGCAGGGCGTCTCGCAGCGCGGCGACGAAACGTTGAGGCGAGTGGGAAACCACCAGGTCCCAATCCCCCGGGGTGCGCCCGAGTAGCCAATCACGGACCCCGCCGCCCACCACCAGCAGGCGCACCCCCAGACGCACCGCGACGCGCGAAAGTTCGCCCCACAAGCGGTGCTCCGCCAGCCAGACCGGCAGCGATGCGGGGGGGCGTTTGAGCGGAGCAGGGGGCAGCGACGGCTGCGAGGGGCAGGTCATGGAAACCTCAGGACACGCATTCTCGCGGGCGCAGCAGCCCGGCCGGCGACGTGTCGGGTCATATTAATGGCTGATTAATAGTTCGGCAAATCCGCATCAACGTCGTCGGGCGCGACGACACGCCAAGGTATAAAGTGCGTGTGGCCCACGGCCGTTCGGGAAATTGAAACCTGGACAGCGGCCCGCTGAACGCCCCCAACGCGATTCCGAGGTAGCATCGCTCATGCCCACCAAACGCTTGAAGTCTCCGCTCGTTGAAGCCGCACCCGTCAGCGTGGTGGTCTCTTCCCGCGTCACGAGCTTTCAGTTCGACGGGGTGGAGGGCGACTTGCTTCCACTCTTTTACCGCCGTGCGGAGTATCAGTTGCCTGCCTACGTGGTGCGGATGCCGATGCCGACGTTAACCTGCCGCCACCTGGAAAAGGCCACCTTTCACGTCTTGCAGGGAAATGCCGAGCAGGCTTTGCTGGCCTTTCGTCGGGCCGTGGCGAGTGCGATCGAACCGATGACCCTGATCAAAGTGGCACTGGCCTGTCACACCGAAGATCACTTCGAGGCGGCGGGTGGGGCCCTGCGTCGTGCCTTGAAATACGCCGGTCGTGATGGGCGCAGCGCCTCCCTGGTGCGGGCAGTGGCGGAACACCTCGCGTACGACCTGTCCTCCGAAGTCTGAGCGGGCCCGTCCCGCCTCTTGTGAAGCCTGCCCCCAACCCCTTGCTTCGGGGTATAATCCGAGGGCAATGCCCGGCCAGGCGCGTCGGGCGATTCACGAGACGAAATGGCTGACATGAACAAGGGTGCCCGCAAGCTTGCCCTCCCGCTCTCCCAGGCACTGGGCGCGGCTTTGGTCGCCGTGTTGGCCTGGGCCGGGCCTGCGCAGGCGTACACCCCGAAGGTGCTGCGGGTGGGCTTTGTGCCCTCCGAGAATCTGCAGAACATCTTGAAAAAGACGCGTCCCGTCATCGATGCGCTGCACCGTGAGCTGAAGCTCCAGGTGGTGCCCTTCGTCGCGACGGATTACACCGGCATCATCGAGGCCATGCGGGCGAACAAGCTTGATGTGGCTTTCTTTGCGCCCGGTGCCTACGTGCTGGCTGAGAAAAAGGCCAACGCCCTGGTCATTCTGAAGGCCCAGCGAAAAGGCAAGTCGTTCTTTTATTCCTCGGTGATCACCCATCGGGACAGTGGCATCAAGCGGCTCACCGATCTGAAAGGCAAGACCTTCGCGTTTGTCGACCCTGCCTCCACCAGTGGCGGCGTGTATCCCAAGGTGATGTTCTTGAATGCAGGCCTCAATCCCGACCGGGATTTCACGCGCGTGATTTACGCCGGTGGGCACGATGCCGCAGTGCTGGCGGTTCTGAACAAGAAAGTGGATGCCGCGGCCACCTTCTCCAACGACACCCGCGGGGAAGACTCCGCCTGGACTCAGTTCCTCACCAAGCCGGGAGAGGCCGCTGCGATCCAGGCGATCGCCTTCAGCAAGCCCATTCCCAGTGACCTGATTGCCGTGCATCGGGAGATGGAAGCCCCCTTGATTCAGCAGGTGCGCAAGGTGTTCACCGGCATGAGTGCCACGCCACAAGGTCGCAAGCAATTGTGGGACCTCTATCGTATCGATGCCTTCGTCGACTCCACCCCTGAGGACTTCGAACCCGTTCGCGAAGCCTTCAGCAAGGTGGGATTGCCGATCAAGTAGCCCTCGGAGCCCCCCATCGTGTCTGTCACCCCGGTCGTCATGCCTGTTGCGGCCCCGTCCTTGCTGGAGATCGAGGGACTGCACAAAGCCTACGGGGCGGGGCCGGCCATTCTGTCGGACATCAACCTGCAATTTCGGCCCGGTGAGTTCGTCGTCATCCTTGGCCTGTCCGGGGCCGGTAAGTCCACCTTTTTGCGCTGCTTGAATCGCCTGGTCGCCCCCACGGCGGGCCGCATTCAGGTGCCGGGCGAACTGGTCGGCAATTCCGGAGCGGCTCGCGCGGATGTGGCCTTGATGTCGGCGGGCGAACTTCGCCACTGGCGTCGACGAGTGGGCATGATCTTTCAGCAGTTCAACCTGGTGAAGCGCCTGACGGTGCTGCAAAATGTGCTCTCCGGCAGCCTCGGCTACATGGCTTTGCTGCCCAGCGTGATGCGTTTCTTTCCGGCGGTGGAACGGGAGCGTGCGCTGGTCAATCTGGCGCGGGTGGGGTTGCTGGAACAGGCTCATCAACGGGCTGACCGGCTCTCGGGGGGGCAACAGCAGCGGGTGGCGATCGCCCGGGCCCTGATGCAACGCCCGGCGTTGATCCTGGCGGACGAGCCCGTCGCCTCACTCGATCCCAAGCTGTCGGTGGTGGTGCTGGATACCCTGCGTCGGGTGGCCCAGGAGGACCAGATCACGGTGCTGGTCAGCTTGCACGTGCTGGAACTGGCCCGGCGCTACGCCGATCGAATCGTCGGCTTCCAGGGGGGGCGAGTGGTGTTCGACGGTCCCCCTGACGCGCTCACGGACGAAGCCGTCGAGCGCATCTACAGCCGCGCGGGCGGACCGTCGCTGCTGGAAAGCGAGGCTTCTGATGCTTGATCTGACCTCGCCCCCGCCGGCGACCGAGGCAACCGTGGCGCCGGTGACGGCGTCGTCCTGGTTGCCCCTGCGGCGAGTCGCGCTCTGGCTGCTCGCCTTGTGGCTCCTCTGGTGGTCGTTTGCCGGCGTTCAGCTGAATCTGGCCGAACTCGCCCGGGGCACGCCGCAAATGGTGGATACGCTCGGTCGGATGGTGCCACCGGACTTCTCACGGGTGACCGACCCCGCGGTGTACGACAAGCCTGTGGAACTGTCCACGCTGGAACTTCTGACTCCCTTGCCGCTGGAGTCGGGCAAGGCCTCGCTGAAGGCCTACTGGTGGCAGAACACTTTCCCTCAAACGATCGTGGGCGCGACCCTGCAAACGATCCAGATGGCCCTGGCCGGAACGGTCCTGGCCCTGATCCTGGCTTTTCCGCTGGCGTTTCTGGGGGCGCGCAACACCACCCCGCACCCGACGGTGTATCACGCCATCAAACTGGTGACCAACTTCCTGCGCACGATCCCGGACTTCGCCGTGGCCCTTGTGCTGGTCGCGGCGATCGGCCTGGGACCGTTTGCAGGAACCCTGGCCCTGGCCTTCCACACCGCCACGGTTCTGATCAAGCTGTTCGCCGAGGCCATTGAGGGAATCGACGAGGGGGTCGTGGAGGCGTTGCGAGCCACTGGGGCTCGCTATGGTCAGGTCTTGAGTTTTGCGGTGGTGCCTCAGGTCATGCCGGCCTTCATCTCCTTCGTGCTCTACCGTTTCGAGACCAACATCCGGGCTGCGGCGGTGCTGGGCATGATCGGCGCGGGCGGCATCGGCTTCCTGATGGTGAGCGACTTCCGCATGTTCCAGTACCAGCAGGCCTCCATGACGGTGCTGGTCCTGATCGTCCTGGTGATGGCGGTGGATTACATGAGCGCCCAGTTGCGCAAGCTGGTGACGTGAGCCCAGGCGGCCTGCGGATGGAACGGCCCCTGGCGGCGAGCGCCCGGACGCGCTCGGGTGAGGGATAACGATGGCGGACGAAGAAGAAGGCCCCTCCTGGTTTGCCGCTTTCCTGACGATTCTGGTTGGAATCGGGGTGTGCGCCCTGACGGTTCACATTGTGAGAACGGCCGACCCGAAGGGGTTTGACCAGTTTGTGGCGGAAGCCCAGAAGACGCTGGGCATCCAGCCGAAAAAAGCCGAGCCCGAGGAAGAACCCGAATAGCGCGCCTTTGGCCTTGGGGGCTCCTGGCCACGGGCCCGGCCCTGGAGGCGTTCGTCAGCGGATCACGAAGCTGAACGGGATCACGCCGCTCTCGATCTGGGATTCCCCACCCGCCAGGGGCGTGAACTGGTAGCCGGTCGCCGCGCGACGGGCGGCCGCATCGAGCACGGCAAAGCCCGAAGACCCGACGACCTCCGCGTCGCGGACGCTGCCGTCGGGATTCACGTAGACGCGGATCTGGGCCGTGCCTTCCCAGATATTCCGTTGCGCCACCTCCGGGTACTGCGGAGAGGGGGCACTCAGCACCCCCCGCCCCGACAGTTCGCCCTGTGGCCTCGCCTGGCGGACGCTTGCCGTGCCTTGACGCGCATCCGGTTGACCATTGGCCACCGCCTGAGGGGTACCCTCCTCGCGCAGATTGGCCAGGCGGGTGGCCGCATCGCTCTCCGAGCGCTTGGCGCGTGCCGCCGCGGCCAGGCGAATCAATTCCTCCGGGGAGGGGGTCTGGTTCACCGGCAACTCCGGCGCCTGATGAGTCACCCGCACCGGGCGCGAGACCACGGGCTTGCTCAGCGGTTTCGGCGCGCGCCTGGGGGCTGCGGCGGTCGCAGGGGCCGGTTTGGGCGCTGGCCTGGGAGGCGCCTGGGCCTGCACCGGGTCCGGTTGAGGCGCGGCGCGCTGCGGTGCCGCGGCCTGGCGTTGGGTCACCACCACCGGCGCTTCGATGAACTCCACCTCGATCACCCGGCTGGTCTCGGGTTCCTTCTGCGCGGCGGGGGGAGCGAAGGTGCCCAGGGCCAGCAGGGCTGCCAGCAACGCGTGCAGGCTCAGCGAAGCTCCCCAGGCGGTCGTTCGCCGCGGGGTGAGGCCCAGTGGGGGGGGCGGCACCTCCCGGTTCAGCCAGCGAGGGGCCGCCTTCCGACCGGCACGCCGCCTGCCCGCTGGGGGAGCAGCGAGTGGCGATGGGCGCGGGGAGGGAGGGGGTGGGTACATGGGCAGACTCGCCAAGGGGGTCAGAACAGGTACTGGACGTGGCCCGTGAGCAGGGGAGTGGGGGCAAAATAGTTCGGGGCGCTCGGCTGGTTCAGGATCAATGGCACATCCGCAATCCGCAGTCCCAGGTGCAGGTCCTGACTGAGCGGATAGCGCAGGTCCGCCTCGGCGAACAGACCATTGGCCAGTCCGCCCCCTTGAATTTGCTCGGTGGACAGTTGGGCCTGGCGGTGGTCCAGCGAGACGGAATAGGCGATCGGCGCCGCCGGGCCGGGCAGGCTGCCCTCCGCATTGGTGGCCAGACGTAGCTCGCTGAATCCGAGCGGCTGGGTCGAGCGCACCAGGGCCTTGATGTTCTGCTGCAAGCCAGGCAGCCAGTTGATCTGCAGGCGGCCATCCAGCACCTGGGTCCATTGGTCATCGGCGTTGTTGGCCGGCTGCCAGAGGCCGTCGCCATCCTTGTCGGACCAGAAAATGAGACGCTTGCTTTGACGCAGGTCGCCACTGATGTGCGCCCAGACCTGGTCGGTCAGGCGGTGGCTGCCGCCCAGCTGAGCCCAGCCCTGGACGCGCTCGGCTTGCAGATCATCGTTGGCGGCGGTGGCTGGTCGACGCAGATAGAGTGCCTCGAAGTCGGGTAACTCACTGCGCGCTTTGAGGCCGACGAACAGGTGGGTCAGGACCGAGGGGCGCAGGTGAAAGAGCACGCTGGGATCCAGGATCGGCTCACGTCCCCAGTAGCCTCCCCCCAGCGCGCCTTCCAGTTCCAGGTGATCGGACAGAGTCCAGACGTCCGAGAATCGCACGTAACCCTCAGCGCCGTCTTGTTTGCCCCAGATTCGGTGCTGCAGCGTGAGGTCCAGCTCCGACCGATGGTCCTTGCCCCCCAGCTGGGGTCGCCAGTTGGCGACGGCCGCGGCACGCTGGGTGTAGAGCGACTGGCTCGCCCCCTCGGCCGCGCCTCGTTCATAGCGCAGCGACGCCCCCCAGGGACGCTTGGGACCCAGGTCGAGCGTGAGCCCATAGGCGTTTTGCCGACCCTCCTTGCCGCCCGCCTGCCAGAAAAACCCTTCCCCGTTGCCGCCCGCGCGCGCGACACCCGGCCAATCGAGCCATTCCCGGGCTTGCCAGCCGGACCAGCCCCAGCCTGCGCGACCCTCAATTTCCGTGACCCCCATGGCGGGGCCCCACCAGCGGGCATCATACACGCCGGCCCGGTATTGAAGCAGGGGGCCCCAGCCACCCATCACGCTCGTGTAGGGCATCTGGGCTGTCGGCAAGGGGGTGGGAGGCTCCACGGTCGTAGGGGTCACCCCCACCATCAAGGTCCGGTTGTCTTCGGCCGTGGCGCGACGCTGCGGCGTTTCCGGAATGGTTACGCGCGAATTCCACTGCCCCAGTTGAGGGGCGATGCGCAGGTTGGCATCCCCTTCCTGCTGCGACAGATCCTTGCCCTGAATGGTCACGGTGGGCAACTGGGCCGGCAGCTTTTCGTCGCCACCCTCGGCCTCCGCGAGCGCAGGAGTGGCCATCACCAGCAACCCGGGCAACCAGGCCAGACAAGAGAGGAGGCGCACCCGGGCATGCCTCATTGGCGGGCCTCCTTGGGGATATTTTTTTCGATCCAGTCAAGGCGGGCGCGCGCATCCGTGCGCTCGGTTGACGGGGGCAAGTTCGACAGGCGGTTGTACACCTCGACGGCCTCTCGCCAGCGCCCCAGTTGCTCGAGTGCCTCGCCCAGCTTGAGCGCCGCGAGGGAAGGCAGAGGTTCGGCATTGTCCGGGAATTTGAGGCCCGAGAGCTCTCGCACGGCTTCCTTGAACTGCCGCATCTCCACCAGCACGTGACCCGCCCAGTAGCCGCCCAAGGCAGCCGGCAGGCTGTTGGGGGAGCTCAAGCCGCGCGCGCCGCGATAGGCCAGCAGCGCGGGACCCCATTGCTTGGCCTGGCGGTGCAGGTCTCCCAAGTCCATCCAGGCCTGTCTGCGTCGTTCCAGCGGGAAACCGTGGTTTTCGGCCACGCGCCGGAACAGATTTTGGGCGGCTGGGAAGTCCTTTTGTTCCCGCGCCACCTCAGCGGCTTCGCGCAGGGCCAGGGCCCCGATGTCCTTGCCGGGATAGGCCTCCGAAAGGGCCACCAGGTTGTCTTTGGCGGCGGCCAGGTCCCCGGCGCCCCGCTGAGCGCGGGCCAGATCGTACTGCGCGAGCGGTTTCAACTCCTGGTCCGTCGTTTCGCGCAACGGCTGCAGCACCGCGGCCGCGTCGGCCCATTGGCGCTTTTCCAGCAGGGCTCGCCCGGCCCAGTGGCGCAGCGTGGGGGGGCAGGCCTTGCCAGCGATGCGATACGTCTCCAGCACTTCGTCCCAATTGGCCTGATCGACGAAGCCCTGGCCGATGGCCAGCAGGGTGGGCACGTCGCTGTCCGACACGGCACCGCTCCGGGAAATCTCGAGGCGTGCCTGCTTGTAATCTCCGGCCTTCAGCAGGGACTGCACGACGCCCTGCTTGATTTCCTGCTGGTGGTCAGGGGGCAGGGAGCCGGAGTTGAGCAGCGCTTCGTATGCCTTGCGGGATTCGACGAATTGGCCAATGTTGAAGTGGGCTGCGGCCAGCTGCTGACCGGCCTCCACTCGCAAGGAGGGGGAACTTTCCGGATGCTCGGTGGCCGCTTTGAGGGCCGTGATGGCTTCGGGAAATCGCTTCAAACGGAAATAGGCGCGTCCTCGCCACAGCAGGGCGCGGGGGACCAGGTCCTGAGCCGCGGGCAGATTGAGCAACGCGCCGAATGCCTCGGCCGCCTCCTCCAGACGGTCCTGTCGGTTCAGGCTCCAGGCGATCTGAAATCGAGTCTCCGCCGCCAGGTTTGGTTCGAGCGGACTTTTCAGCAGGGTTTCGAACGTCTTGCGCGCGGCTTCCCACTCGCGCATCTCCACCAGCACCAGCCCGAGTCGATAGAGGGCATCTTGTCGCATGCGGCCCTCGGGAAAGCGTCGAACGGCTTCACTGAATGCGGAGCGCGCGCCCGGCAGGTCCTTCAGCTTGTAGGAGGCCCAGCCCAGTCCGTAAAAAGCCTCCGTGAGTCGGCTGAAGTCGGGATGTTGCTGAACCAGTTTTCCGTACAAGGCCCGGGCGGAATCATACTGGCCCAGCCGGTAGCGGGCTTCCCCCTGCCAGAAGACGGCATCGGCCAGCAAGGGCCCCTGATCGACGGCCTCCAGCACGCGCGCGGCTTCCTGGTAGTTCCCGGCATAGAACTGCGCCAACCCGATCTTGAAGTCGACCTCCTCGCCCTTACCCACCAAAAAAGCCTGGTTACCCAGTACCGCCAGTTGCGAATAGGCCTTCACGGCCTCGCTGAAATTTCCCTGAACGAGGTAGGTCTCTCCGCGCATCCAGTAGACCGGCCCCAGCCAGCGACTGCGCGGAAATTGAAGCTCCATTTTCTTGCAAAGCGTCAGCACGTCGTCGTGCGTGCGCGCGGCGAACGCCTGGCGGGTCAGTTCGTAAAGCGCTTCTTCCGCCCAGATGGAGCGGGGGGCGACTTTTTGCACCTGCTCGAAATGCTTGCTGGCCTCAGCCTGGTTGCCCGCGTCACGGGCCAGTGCCCCCAACGCGAAGTACACCCCCCCGCGGTAGTTGCTGCGGGGATAGCGTTTCAACCAGGCGGTGAACATGTTCAGCGCCTCCGGTCCACGCCCTTGTTGCCAGGTGGCCCAGGCCTCTCCATAACTGGCCGGTTCCCGCAACGGGCTTTCGGGAGGGACCGCCCGATAGTGGCTCAGGGCCAGGGCATATTCCTTCGCGTCAGCGTAGGCTTCGCCGGCCAGCAACTCCGCGCGGGCCATGAGGGCGTCGTCTGCGCCATGGCGGGCAGCCTCATTGTAGAAAGTGCTGGCCGCGAGGTGCTCCCCGCGCGTGAGCATGACATTGCCCAGGGCCAGTCGGACGGCCTGGCTGTAACGGCTGGTCGGAAAGCGCTCGAGTGCCTGCTTCCATACATTGGTGGCCGCCTCCTCCTGTTTGAGCCGCAGCAGCGACCAGCCCCAGGCAAACAGTCCTCTTTCCTGCGCGGGACCGTAGGTGTTGGCGAGCACGCGGTACAGTTCCAGCGCCTTGGAATACTGTCCGCTGGTGAAATACAGGTCAGCCAATGCGGCGCGGGCGGGTGACTTGAGGTCTTCGGGCAGAATGGCGATCGCTTGCTCCAGCAAACCGATGGCCGTCTCGTCCTCGCCCAGGTCGCGCCGAATGAAGGCCCGTTCCAGCAGGGCCGGCAGAAACCAGCGGGAATCGGCAGGAACCAGCGCCAGGTGTTGCAGGGCTTCCGCATTCCTCCCATTGCGACGCTGCGCGTGGCCGAGCCAGTAAGCCAGGCGATCCGCCTCGCCGCCGCCGCGTCCCGGCAGATTGAAGGCCACGCTCAATTCGGCTTCGGCCGCCGGGTAGGCACGGCGCTCGAGCAACTGGTTGAGCTTGGTCCACCAGGCCAGGTCTGAGCCCGGTGTCCGCCCCTCTGCGGCGGGCGTGGCGCCCGAGGCCGCCAGCACCGGCAAGGCCGGCGCGGCCAGCCAGGTGGCCCCGGCCAGGAGCAGGGAAGTCAGACGGAAAAGAGAGCGGCGTCTCGGCATCGATGCGTTCACCATGGTAGCCCACGCTCAGCGCGGAGGACCGTGTGCCGTCACACGCGGGGTCCGGATTATAGCACGCAGCGTTATGTTGAAGCAGGCTGCGATCAGAGCCTCGGCGGGCCGATTTCAATTCTTTTTTGCGGGCGGGTCAGCGCTGCTCCAAGGGACACGTTGGTTCCTTGAAGAAGTAGGTCTCACCGGACTTTGGGGAGGTGGGAGGCCTGCTTGAATCAACCCTTTCTCTAAGGTTTTACCGTGTCGGGGTTAAGGAAAGGTTAAATGTGCGATCTGGTACTTGAATCACAATCGGACGGGTGCTAAAGTGGGTCCACAAGGTTAAGCTTAAATTAAACATAAGCTAACCAATGACCCTGTCCCCCGGCCCCTGGGCCCACGAGGAGAAACAAGTTCAATGAAGAACGGCATGAAGCAAGTCGTCCTGATGACTTCCGCCACTGTCACCACTCTCGCTCTGGTCGGCTGCGGCGTTTCGCCGAACGGCTTGAACCTCGCCAACACCCGCTCCGGGGACATGATGGCGCAAGCGGTGCCCGGTGAGGTCGTCGTCAAGTTCCGCGACGCCCGCGGCCGCCAGTCGGTGCTCCAGAAGATGGGCCTCAAGGCCGTCTCCAAGGTCGAGCGGATCGAAGCCGTGGTGGTGAAGACCGCCAACGCCGCTCAGACCATCAGCGCCCTCAAGGCTGACCCGAACGTGGCTTACGCGGAGCCCAACTACATTGCCCGCATCATCGACAACGGCAACCTGGCCCCGCGGATGGGCTTCGGCGTGAAGGCCGATGACGAACTGCTCGGCAAGCTGTGGGGCATGGAAAAGATTGCCGCCGCCAAGGCTTGGGCCGTCACGACCGGTTCGCCTGAGGTCAAGGTGGGCGTGGTGGACACCGGCATCGACCACAAGCACGTCGACTTCGGTGGCCGGGTCGCCAAGGGCAAGGACTTCGTCAACAACGACGACGATGCGTTCGACGACCACTACCACGGCACCCACTGCGCCGGTTCGGTCGGCGCCGGCCTGGGCAACGGTGGCGTCGTCGGGGTGGCTCCGGCGGTCTCGATGGTCGCGGTCAAGGTCCTGTCGAAGAGCGGGTCCGGGTCGTACGCCGGTGTGGCCAACGGCATCATCTATGCTGCTGACCAGGGTTGCCAGGTCATCTCGATGAGCCTGGGTGGTCCTCAGAGCTCGGCCGTGATTGATGAAGCCGTCAAGCACGCCATCAACAAGGGCTCCTTGGTGGTGGCCGCGATGGGCAACAACAACTCCGAGCGTCCCAGCTACCCGGCTGCTGCGCCTGGTGTGATGGCCGTCGGCGCCACCACCAGCGGCGACGTGCGTTCCTCGTTCTCCAACTTCGGCAAGCACATCTCGGTGGGCGCGCCCGGTTCCGACATCCTGTCGACCGTTCCTGGCGGCGGCTATCGCACCCTCTCGGGCACCTCGATGGCCTGCCCGCACACCGCCGGCCTGGCCGCTCTGGTGAAGAGCGCCAACCCTTCCTTCACGGCGGCGCAGATCCGCGAGCGGATCGAGAAGACCGCGGATGACCTGGGCGATAAGGGCTTCGACAAGTACTTCGGCCACGGCCGGATCAACGTCGGTCGCGCCATCACCCAGCAGTAAGCGGCCACGCGCGATTCGTCGCGATGGTTCTTGGGGGCGCCCTTCGGGGCGCCCCTTTCTGCTTGTGAGGCGGGCCTGGAGGGCGCGACACCAGGGCTCGGACTCGCCTCGCCTGCCCCGGAACGGCTCCGCTCACCCGCCGGCTCTGGCGCGATACCGGTGTCGCTGCCGCACCAACCCCCATAACAGCAGCAGGGCGGCGGCTTGGCCCAGGCTGGTCAACCAGACCCGGCCCCCCAGCCAGGGGGCGATCGCCTGACTCCAGAACAGCACCAGGGGGAGGTGCAGCATGTACAGCAGCAGCGCGTTTCGCCCCAGCAGCAGCAAGCCCTCATGCAGCCAGTGGGTGGATGGAAACCCCGTCAACCAGGAGAGGGCTGCCGAGAGCAGGGGAAAGTAGGTCATCACGGCCAGCAAGCGGATCGGTCCGAGCAGGCTGCGATCAGTCGCCGCAAGCCAGGTGGCCCGTTCCGGCGCCTCGAGCGGCCAGCTTCTCACATCGCTGTCGTGGAAGGAGGCCACGGCGAGGCTCAGGCCGATCACCGCCAAACTCAGCCACCAGCCGTGAGGAGGGACCCAGGCCCAGCGTCGCTTCAGGGACTCGCCGTACCAGGCCACCAGAAACCCACCGACATAGATGATCTGCCAGGATGCCAGGCTGAAATAGGTTCGCCCATCTCGATCCAGGGGGGGCGTGGACAGCGCATAGGGGTCGCACCAGTTCCAGCCCCAGGCCAGCAGGCTGGCCAGCACCAGGAAAGGCCAGTGGCCACGGGCACATCCGGCGATCAGCAGTGGGGTCAGCCCGAGCAGCCCCACGTACATCGGCAGGATGTCCAGCAACGGGGGGGCCAGCTGAAGCGACAGCGCGGCGCGGGCCAGCTCGCCCCACGCCGGTGGGGCGTCCGTGAAGGCCGGCCGGCCTGCTCCTGGCACCAGCATCGCCAGGGTTCCGACGGCCAGCAGGCTTCCGCTGGCACAACCCCAGACCACGAGGGTGCGTCGCAGCACCGGGTAGATCGCCCCCCAGTGACCCGCTTGCAGGAATCTTTCGCGGCTGCGCCAGCCAAGCGCCAGCCCCGAGCACAGCACGAAGCCCTCGGCCGCGGTGATGTAGAGGGTGCCGAGGGTGAGCATGTGGAACCAGGAATGTCCCACCAGATGGTCCAGCACCATCACCACCACGGCCAGGCCTCGCAACAGGTCGATGGCCAGCCGGCGTTCGACCGGCGCGGGGGGGCCGGCCGGCGAGGGGGGCAGCGGGGCACGCAACATGCCGCCATTGTAGCCAGCCGGAGGCCACAGGGGAACGCTTCCCGCAGCGAGGGAGCGGCGTGGTACCATCCCTGGCTATGACCACCTTTCACCAACTGGGCCTTCCTGCCGCGCTGTGCGACCTGTTGCTACAAGAGGGCATCGAAACCCCCTCCGAGCCGCAGGCGCAGTCCTTCACGCCGCTGGTGGAGGGGCGTCACCTCTTGCTCAGCGCGCAAACCGGTAGCGGCAAGACCCTGGCCTATTTGCTGCCGCTTTGGAAGCGCTTGGAGTCCCTGCCTTCTGCTCCTCCGCCAGTGCCAGGTCGCCCCGCCGCGCCGCGCTTGCTGATCCTGGTGCCCACCCAAGAGCTGGGCGTGCAGGTGCGTGACGTGGTGCGTTTGCTCTGGGGGGAGCGCCCAGGGGCCGTTCTGGCTTTGATCGGGGGCGCCAATCCAGAGCGCCAGCGCGAAGCGCTGAAACGTGCCCCGGAAGTGGTGGTGGGAACACCGGGGCGGGTGGCTGACTTTGTCAGTCGTCAGGCTTTGACGCTATCAGCTGTTCGGGCGATCGTTCTGGATGAGGCCGATCACCTGGCTGAAGCGCCCCATCGTGCCGACGTGGTGTCTCTGTTTCATGCGGCGCCCTCGGGGCGTCAGGTGGTGGCTTGCTCAGCCACCCTGAGCTCGGCCTCGCGTGATTGGCTGGCCGGTCTGTTGTCGGAGCCGGTCGTGGTCGACCTCGCCACCGAACTGACGCTGCCAGCGACGCTGAGGCACCAGGTGCTCGTGACGCCGGAGCGTGATCAGCTCCCCACCTTGCGGAAGTTGTTGCATCACCTGGCGCCCACGGGGGCGATCGCCTTTTTCAACCGGGCCGCAGACATCGACTGGCTGGTGGCGAAGCTGGTTCATCATGGGGTGCGGGCGGCCGGGTTGCACGCCGGACTGCGCAAACTCCAGCGCACGGAAACCATGCGGGCCTTCCGTGGCGGCCAGTTACAGCTTCTGGTGGCCACGGAACTGGCGGCCCGCGGCCTCGACCTGGGCGGCTGTGAACTCGTGTTCAACCTCGATCTGCCGCGTTCGGCGGAGCAGTACGTGCATCGCGTCGGACGCACGGGACGCATGGGGCGTGCTGGATTGGCGATCACCCTGGTGGACCCGACTGAAACTCGCCTGCTCAGCGTGCTCGAGCGAGCGCTCGGCTTGTCATTCGAACCGGCCGTTTACGCCTTTGGAGAGTTGCGCGCGCCCGAACCCGTCGACGAGGTCCGCGCCCGCCGGCGCGCGGCGGCCCGTGCCGAACGCGGCGCGTCCAAAGAGAAGCCTGGCAAGGCCGAGGCGTCAGGCGGGCGGGCGAAGACGGAGGAGAAGAAGGGGGCCGCCAAGAAGTCTGGCCAGAAGGCTCCCACCGCTCGGCAAGTGGCCAAGGGCAAGGCCCGCAAAGCCGCGCGAAAGTCCGCCGGGGCATGGAAGCGAAGCTCCGGTGTGGCGCGGCCTGGCGGGGGAACGGAGGGATCCAGTTCCGCGCCGAACAGCCCCTTCGATGCATCGGGAGCCAATCCCACGGCTGCCCCTCAGGCGTGAGGGAGGCCCCGGCACCGGCTCCGGTCGTCCGAACACCCGATTGCGCCCCCCACTTCCGTGGACGGCCTGAGTCCATCGAGCGGGCGAGAAGGCCTCGGCGGCCTGGGGGCGCCTCGCTCCTATCTGTGGGCGAGTTCAGGAGGCCGTGGCCGGCGTGCGTTTCCGAATCCGGCCACCGCTGGGAGCCTCCACGGCTCCGGCACGCTTTTTCATGAAACGCATGAAGGCGTCCCGCACCAGGGTGCCCGTATTGACCACCTCCGACACGCTCCGGAAGACGTCGGCGCCATCATTGCCCTGGGCCACGTAGTCGATCGTGGCCACGCGGTAGACGGCACCAGGTTCAAGGGCCTTGCCCTCCACCTGAACAGCCCTGGCGCGCTCGCCATCGACCTCGTACTGCAGCCCAGCCACCTGCAGGCTCCCGCTCTTGCCGTTGCGACTGGCCGCGAAGTCCAGAATGGCCTGCAACTGAACGCCCGTGCATGTAAACGTCACCAGGGTGTTCTCGAAAGGCAGCATCGAGAACACCATGCCGCGCGTGATATCCCCCTGGGGCAGCGGCGCGCGAATGCCGCCACTGTTCATGAACGCCACCTGAGCGCCGGTCTCCTCTTTGACAGCGTCCGCCACCAGGTTGCCAATCGGCGTGTCCCCCTCGCGTTTGCGGCTGTTGCTGAACTCGATAGCCGTCCGTCCCACCACTTCCTGCATCTGGGTCGCGATCTGCTTCGCGTAATGAGCCACGGTGGCTGCCACCGTGGGGTCCTCCGGGATTTCCGTGCCGACCGTCAGCAGGCGTCCCTCATGACGCACGATCCGTCCCCCCTCCACCTGGAGGTCGATGCGACCCATGAATTCGCCCCACTGGAAGGCCTGGGCCACCAGCGTGTCTCGCTTGGCATGTTTCACCACCACGGGCTTTTCAACCTTGGTGTGGCTATGCCCGCCCACGATCAGGTCCACGTCAGGCATCGCCTTCGCCAGGCTGACCTCCTCCTCGTGCCCGATGTGGGTCAGCAGCACGACCAGATCCACCTGGCTGCGCAGTCTCTGGACGAGGTGCTTCAATTCGGGCTCCGGGTCTTTGAAGGTGATCCCGGCGCGACGCGGCGCGGCCACCGCCTCGAAGGCGTTGCGACCGAGTGCCCCCACCACGGCGATTTTCAGCCCCCCTCGCTCGAAGATGCGATGGGTCGGGAAGTAGCGCTGACCTTTGGGGTCATAGAGGTTGATGGCCAGGGGCGGGTGATCCAGATGGCGTGACTGGGTGAGCAGGTTCTGGATGCCGTTGTCGAGGTCGTGGTTGCCCACGGCCATGGCGTCATAGCCTGCCTGCTTCATGGTGATGAAGTCCGGCTCCCCCGAGAAAAAATTGAACAGGGGCGTTCCCTGGAACACGTCTCCGGCGTCGAGCACCAGGGTGGCCGGGTTTTCCTTCTTGACCTGACGGATCAAGCTGGCGCGCCGCGCGATTCCCCCGAGCCCCTTGCCGTGCCGGGTGTCGAAGGCTTCCAGATGGTCGTGGGTGTCGTTCGTGTGCAGGATGGTCAGCGGGACCGGAGCCGCCTCTGCGGCCTGGTCCCAGGCAGGCGTGAGGCACAGCATCGACAAGCACAGGATGCGAGCAAGACGGAGTGACAAGGCCTGTCCTTTCTGGGGGAGGGGTCAACGCCAGTCCAGCGGGTGGAACCCCGAGATGTCTCGATTGGTTCCCCCCACCAGCGTCAGCGGCAACATCAAACTCTGAAATGGCGCCACCAGCTGCGGTGGGAAGGTGTTTCCGCCCACGTTGCCCGGCAGGTACTGGGTCTGAAAAATGCGCGAGATGTTGGGCGAGTTGGCCTCGGTGCGCAAGAAGTAAAGGGTATTGAGCCGGTCCACCGACCAGATCGGCGAGCTCTCGCGCCCCATCGGGTCGGTATTGGAGATGTTCAGCGGCGTGATGGCCGTGCTTTGCGCCAGGTCCTGCACAAAGATGCGCTGGAACTTGTTCGCTCCGCTCTGGTAGTTCACGACCGGACCAAAGCGGGTATAGGCCAGCAACTGACCGTTGGGATGCCAGGCCGGCTCCACCGCCCAGTTGCTGCCGTCCCCCTGCATGTCGCTGACACTCCGGGTGTAGGTTCCCCGCCGGTTCATCAGGAAGATGTTCCAGTTCTGGGTCCGGTCGCCCGGGGTGTTCATGCTATTGGCGCGGGCCGAGACGGCGATGATCCGGTCTTCCGGGGCCGTCGGCAGTGGATTCCAGGCCGGATGACGCTCATCCCAGGTGTTGCTGGTCAAGCGCGTGATGGCGCGGCCGCCGCCACTGTTCTGATCCACGTTCATCATGTAAATGTCATAGGTGCCGGCCGAGTCGTCGGCGTGGTTACTGGCGAACAGCAGGTAGGAGCCATTCGGGCTCCAGGAGGGGTCCAGGGCCAGGCCCCGGTTGAAGTTGGTCAGATACAACACCTGGCCGGCCGCGTCGCGCATGGCCACCTTGCTGGTGCCATCGCCCGGGTAGTACACGAAGGCGATGCGCTCCCCGTTCGGCGAGATCACGGGCGAGGAGCCCTTGATGGGCTGCTTGCTCAGGTCCAGCAGGGGTTGCGGCTGGCTTTGCATCTGGCCGCCGCCGCTGTCGATCGCCGTCATCAAGGTCCCGTTGGGGCCGTTGTTGTCGGTGCTGGCGAAGACCACGGTGGAGCCCGTGATGGTCACGACGCGCTGGGTGCGCGTGGTGTAGGGGCCATCTTGCGCAATGATTTCGATCGTGTCGTTTTGTCGGATGCCCTCCGCCGAGGGATAACTCGCCGTGTAGGGGGCGTGGTACCAGACCTGGTTACCCGCGCGCAGGTAGCCGCCTTGCGGTGCGGTTTCCCCATTCAGGCCGACCAGCCGGCCGCGCTCCGCGCGATAGTAAAAGAACGGTTGGCGAAACCATCCCACCTGGGCTTCGAGGCGCACCATGGTTCGCTCGCCGACCCGCAAGTTGGGATTTTCCAGGTTGACCTGGAAGATCACGATCTGCATCGGACAAGCCGTCAGGGCCAGCGAGGCAGCGGCGCCCAGCAGGGCGGTCAGGGCGAGACGAGGGGCGCGCACGGAAACTCCGTTGATGAAGCAGGCAGGTCGGTTCAACCCTATATACCCCTTCCGGCCACGTCCCATGCGGTGACGCCCGTAGCCGCTCACGGCCGACCAGCTGCCAGCGTCGGCAGCGTGACGCGCTCCACTTCGGAAACCAGTCCCGGAATCAGCCGTTCCGCCTCGGCCCGGAATCGCTGAGCGTCCCCGCTGACCGTGACGCGCAACGGGGGCACGGCCGGCCGGCAGGCGCCGATCCCGCGCGTGCTCAGCACGGATTCCACGTGGTCCGCCAGGCGAATCGCCGGATCGATCAGGGGCACGCCGGGTAGCCAGGATGCGATCAGGGGCGCCAGGTGAGGGTAATGGGTGCATCCGAGCAGCAGGGCGCGGGGCGGGGTCGCAAGAAAGGGCGCGAGGCAGTCACGCAGCGCTTCGTGGGCCTCGGGGCCGGCCCAGGCACCGGACTCCACCAGCGGCACCAGGGCGGGGCACGCCTGCGCCAGCACCGGGGCGGAGGGGGCCCGGGCGGCGATCGCCCGTTGATAAGCACCGCTGGCCACGGTCGCCTGGGTGGCGATCAGGCCGATCGGACCGTCGGGGGCGGCGTCGACGACGGCTTCCGCGCCAGCCTGGATCAGCCCCACGATCGGGACGGACACCTCATTTTCGAGCCGGGTGAGGGCCAACGCCGAGGAGGTGTTGCAGGCCACCACCAGGCACTTGGCCCCTTCGGCAACCAGCCAGTCGGCGATCTGCAGGTTGAAGGCCACGATCTCGGCGGCGGGACGGGGCCCATAGGGCACGCGAGCCGTATCGCCAAAATAAAGAAACGACTCGCCGGGCAGGCGCGCCGTCAGCACGCGCAGAACAGACAGCCCTCCGAGGCCGGAGTCATAGAGCGCAATCGGTGATGGCAACGTCACGCGCGGCTTCCTGGGGTTGGGCGAGGGCGGTCGTTCAGCGATGGGCTGGTGGCATTAGGGTAGCACGCGTCGGGCGCGCCGTGCGGTACGAGGCACACCTTCACGGTTCATGCCGGAATTGTCCGGTCGTTCGGGCATGGGCGGGTGGGGACGGGGTATAATCCTTCCGTCGCGCTTGCGTGTCACATCACCGGGGGCCGGACCGGCCCGTCGACGGAACTTCAACCCGCGCCCCGTGCTCTGATAAACGGGTTTTGGCGGCTCTCCCAGGAGGACCTTCGTGTTTTTCAATCGCCGTCCCGATTCGCCTGAGTTCGTCAGCAGCGTGCCTGATTACGATCAGGACCAGGACGAATATTACGGAGAAGAGGACGGCGAGGAGGGCGATGACGAGCACGACGAGGAGGAGGAGGAGGACGACGAGGAGGAAGATGAAGAGGGCGCTTCCGCCAAGCCCTCTGGCTCGAAAAACTGGGTCAAGAGTGCCCTGATTGGCATTGCGGCCCTCTTGTTCCTTGGTGGCGGTGGCTACTACGCCATGCTGGTGTTTGCTCCGGAGGTGGTGGACGAGATCGTCAACAGCATCTCGTCGCCCGAAGAGGCGCCAGCTGACCCCGTTGCCCAGGCGCCCGCGCCAGCCTCCGAGCCTGCCGCTGACCCCGCCAAACCGGATGAGGCAGCCCCTCCGCCGCCTTCCGAGCCCAAACAAGGGGGTGCGCCGGTCAAGACGGCGGGCAAGCCTGCGCCCGGCGAAGGGGAAGCCCCGCCTCCCAATGAAGCGCCCCCTGCCGGGGAGGGGGCGCCTGCGGCGGCCCCCCCCGCGGACACGGCGCCCGCCAAGCCTGCGCCCCGCCCCAAGCCCAAGCCAACCTTCACGATTCCGCCTGTTCCGAAGGCCGATGAAGAGCCAAAGGACATCGAACCGGTAGAACCCGTGACGCGGGTGCTCCCGAAGGCCGCCCCTCGGCCAACGGGGGGACGTGCCGCTGCTGCCATCGCGGGGGTACCCAGCCGCCATGGGTTGCAGGTGGGCTCCTTTGCCAATCCCGATAACGCCTCCCGGCTGGTCCAGCAATTGCGAGCCCAAGGGCGGCCCGCCTTTGTGCTGCGACACGCCGGTATGAGCCGGGTTTACCTTGGCCAGCCTCGCCTGGTGGCTATGCAGCGCGCTCCGGGAGGGCGCTATGCCAGGAGCCAGGCCCGGGCCTACCGCCTGTCCTCTCGCTACGCCAAGAAGCGGATGGCCCAGGCGACCCGTTACGCGCGGAAGGCCCCCGGTCGGGGTCATTGGCACGCGCGGTACACGGCGCCGGGCTATCGCAGCACCCCCTGGATTCCGGGGCATTCCTCCTACATTCCGTGGGGTGGCGGTCAAGGCCAGCCGCACAGCCGCCGTGCCCACCAGCGCTCCGCTCGCCCGCAGGGCGGCCGCTACGGCGTCCAGGTCGGCTCCTTTTCGAATCCGGACAATGCCGCCTTGCTGGTCAG
The DNA here is from genome assembly GCA_035285325.1 of Candidatus Sericytochromatia bacterium. NCBI lineage: Bacteria > Bacillati > Candidatus Sericytochromatia > Candidatus Sericytochromatia bacterium. The sequence goes on along the minus strand of JAYKJB010000009.1, from coordinate 20,439 downwards.
CCAGTTGCGTTCCCAGGGCATTCAGTCCTACACGGGCCACAGCGCCGGGATGAGCCGGGTCTATGTCGGCAACTATCGGAACCCCAGCGCCGCCGGCGCTGCCGCCCGCCAGCTCCAGGGCCAGGGCATTCCGGCGGCCGTGACCCTTCACTGACCAGCGCGGCGTCAGCCTGGTCCGAGCGCCGAAGGCCGGCGGGTCAGCGGAAGCTTGAGGTCACCGGCCACGCGCCGAGCGAAGTCGTTGAGCCAGGCCAGCACGAAGGTCCTCAACGTCTCTGCGTCCGGCGTATCCGCGCGCAGGACCACCGCTTCACCCAGCTGGAATAACTCGGCCCCGTCGGTGTAAAGCTGGACCGTGGTGGCCTCCCAGCAGACGTGTTCGGCTCCTGGAAAGGTGAAATCCGCCGAAACCCAGTTGGCGGCAAGGGCCTCCTGGAGCTGGGCATCCGTGACCAGGAAATAAGGTCGCAAGGCATCGAGCCAATCGGCATCGGAACGCAGGTGATGAAACTGCCAGCCCCGCTGGGTGAGACCGGACAGTACGGTGTCGGCGCGAAGCGCCTCCGGCCATTCCTGCGCGTTCAGGTCTTCGGCGATGCTGGTCTCATCGGGATAGATGCGTCCTTGGTTGAGGATCGGGTCGATCACGAGAAAGAACGGATAGTCGGACACCACACGTCCGGCCTTGTCGCGAAAGCGAGGTAAATTCGCCGTCATGGAGGGGGGCCTCGAAAACCCTGGGGTGAGGGGGCGGTCAGGGGGCGAGATCACGCGCCGGGCGGTTTGCCATGGCCCCCACGATTTGGTAGGCTCGCGCAGGGCAGCTCTTCTGCCCCCGGTCTAGCACCGAATCAGTGAGGAAGCGCGACGTGGCCACGCCCTATTACATTACCACTGCGATCGACTACACCAACGCCCCCCCGCATCTGGGGCACGCTTACGAGAAGATCGCCGCTGACGTGCTGGCCCGCTGGCATCGCCTGCTGGGAGAGGACGTCTTCTTTCTGACGGGCGTCGACGAACATGGCGTCAAGATCGAGAAAGCCGCCGCTGCAGAGGGCATTTCGCCCCGCGACTTCGTGGGCCGGATCTCGCCTCAGTTCGTGTCGACCTGGGCGACGCTGGGGGTTCGCTACGATCGCTTCATTCGCACCACCGACGCCTTCCACGAGCAGGCCGTTCAAACGGCTTTCGCGCGTCTGGTGGCTCAGGGCGACGTGGACAAGGCCACCTACGAGGGCCTGTATTGCGCCGGGTGCGAGGAGTTCAAGAATGAACGAGACCTGATTGACGGCCGTTGCCCCAACCACGACGCCGCGCCACAGCCATTTTCCGAGGAGAACTATGTCCTCAGAATCTCGCGCTACCGGGACCGGATTCGCCACCACATCGACACGCATCCCGAGTTCATTCAACCGGAAAGCCGTCGCAACGAGATCCTCAACCTGCTCGACAGCTTCCCGGACGTCTCCGTTTCGCGCCAGAAGGTGCGCTGGGGAATCCCGGTTCCGGGCGATGAGTCGCAGGTCATCTACGTCTGGATCGATGCCTTGTTGAATTACCTCACGGGCATCGGCTGGGGCTGGGATGAGGCCTCCTTCCAGCGTTACTGGCCGGCGGCCGTTCACATCGTCGGCAAGGACATCATGAAGTTCCACTGCATCATCTGGCCCACGATCCTGATGGCGCTCGATTTGCCCCTGCCCAGAACCATTCACGGGCACGGCTGGGTGAGCATCGGGGACCAGAAGATGAGCAAGTCGCTTGGCAACGTGGTGGAGCCCAATGCCCTGGCTACCCAATATGGCGCCGATGCGTTGCGTTACTACCTGATGCGGGAGATCACCTATGGCAAGGACGGCGCTTACACCTTTGACCTGTTCAAGGTGCGGGTGAATGCCGACCTGGCCAATAACCTCGGCAACGCCCTGAACCGCACCCTCGGCATGCTGGAGAAGCAGTTTGACGGGGTCGTGCCGGACGACTTGCCGGCGTTGACCGCGGAGTTGGCCGCGCGGGTCCGTGACACGCAGCAGCAGGTGGCAGCCCACATGGCGGGCTACGAGATTCAGGAAGCCCTGGAAACGATCTGGCGCCTGATTGATGCGGTCAACAAATTCATCGACGTGCAGGCCCCTTGGGCGTTGGCCAAGGCGGGTGAGCGGGAAAAGCTGGCCGGCGTGCTATATGGCGTGCTCGAGTCGCTGCGAGGCGTGGCCATCCTCGTCAGTCCCTTCATTCCTGCGCTGGCGGCCCAGATGTGGGACCAGCTGGGCCTCGATAGGCCGCTGGACGAGCAGCGCCTGTCGGATCTGGCCTGGGGAGGGCTGACTTCCGGGACGCGCACGCGCAAGGCGGGGCCGGTCTATCCTCGCATCGAGGATGCGCTGGCTGAGGCCGGGGCCAAGAAGAAGTAAGCGCCCGTGGAGCTGCTGTTTGACACGCACTGCCACCTGGATGTGCCGGCCTTCGACGCCGACCGGGAGGAGATGCTGCAGCGAGCCCGGCGGGGGGGCGTGGGCACGATGCTGGTGCCTGGCATCTCCTTGCCTGACCTGCCGCGCGTGCTGGCCCTGGCCGAGCGGGAGCCTGACGTCTGGGCGGCCGTCGGGGTGCATCCGCACGAGGCGGCCAGCTGGACCCCGCAGGCCATCGACGCGTTGCGGGCCCTGGCGCTTCATCCCAAGGTCGCGGCGATCGGCGAGATGGGCTTGGATTATTACTATCCGGAGCCGCCCCGTGAGATCCAGCGTGAGGCCTTTGCCGCCCAGGTGCAACTGGCCGCGGAACTCGGCAAACCCATCATCGTGCATGACCGTGACAGTCACGCGGATGTGCTGGCCATCCTGACCAACCACTTGAATCGGGAGGTGGGTGGGGTCATGCATTGCTTTTCAGGCTCGCCTGAGTTTGCCCGGGAATGTGTCGCCATCGGGATGTTCATCTCGTTTGCGGGTCCGGTGACCTTCAAGAATGCCCATCACCTGCAGCAGGCAGCGGCCTCAGTGCCGCTGGACCGTCTGCTGGTCGAGACGGATTCGCCCTATCTGGCGCCGGTCCCTCACCGGGGCAAGCGCAACGAGCCAGCTCACGTGGTCCACGTGGCGGAAAAACTGGCCAGCCTGCATGGGCTGGCACCTGACGAGATGATTCGCCGCACGCGGGAGAACGGCCGTCGCCTGTTCGGCCTCGGCGCCTGACCTCCCGGCGGACGCCGCGCTTGGAACGGCGCATCCGAGTGTCACCCAAAAGAGCGGCCCCCTCGTAGGAGGGAGCCGCGTCTTAGAGCCTTGATTCGGGATGGGCCTGGCTCGTTGAAGGCGAGGCCTTCAGGGGCTCAGCCCGTCCGCATCAACCCAGGTCGCCCTGCCTGATCACTTGGGTGCGATCAGCGAGGACTTCAGGGTGTGGGGATAGGTGTATACCTGTCCACGCTGCAAGTTGCCCATGGCCGGATAGTTGAAGGTGAGGGTGTTGGCACTTTCCTCGAACGACAGGCTGTAGGTGCCATCTTGCGACAGGATCGTGTCCAGTTGCATGGTGTGCTTGAGCGGGTTGTTGACCGCCTCCTCGACGGGCAGGCTGAAGACCAACTTGCCGCCAGCCGGGGTCACGGAGGTGGTCCTGTTCTTGGCCACGCCACTGGAATCCGTCACGCGGTAGTTCAGGATCCAGGCCCCCTGGCTCGACCCTGCGAAGTTGATGGTCATCTTCGGCAGGTTCGCATTGATCTGCACCGGGACGTTGCCGCCGTTGACCGTGCCGGTTCCCACCCCGGACAGCGACACGCCATTGAAGGTGCGGGTCGCGGTCACACTGGTGGAGGCTCCATTGAGGCCCCAGGTGCTGGCCGTGTTGACGTTGTTGAACGACAGCTGATCGCGTCCGGCCGGTTTCTTCGAGGAGGCGGAGACGTTGTGCGTGAACTGGTAGGCCAGGTCACTGGCGCTCTGGCCATTCCACTTGATCGTCGGCTGCTGGTCGTCCGGCACCGAGGCGTCGTCCGAGGCATACGAGGCCGAGCTGCTTACGGGCTTGTTGTGGTAGACCGTCAGGTTGATGGTGTTGTCCTGGTTCCAGCCGATGGTTCCAGCCGCGTCGTTCATATCCACCTGGCCGCCGTCCATGGCAAAGTTGGCCCCCGTCAGGGTGAACCCTTCGCTGGCCGCGGTGGCCGCTTTCATGGCGATGTCCCGGGTGACGTTGCTGAATCCGCTGAAACCCTGGTCTCCGTGGCTGGTGCCGCGCGAGTAACTGCCATTGAGCGGGCTGCCGTTGTTACTGAAGGCAAAGGTGACCCGCGGCATGTTCTTGACGATAGAGAGGTTGACGGTGCCACAGTTCACGCTGTAGCCAGCGATCGTGCCATAGGAGCCGGCATCACCGGGCATCGATGCGGTCGCCGAGCCGCCGGCATTGGCCGCCCCATAAACCCAGCAGTATCCAGTGGAGCCCGCAGTGGCCGTCGAGCCTGGCGCGCGTACCGGGGTCCCGACGTGGGAGAAGCTCACGCGAGCTCCTGAGGCAGCTTGGCCTGAATAGCGACTGTCATTGGAACTGTACATCACCCGGGCGTTGATGGTGGACGACTGGTGGTAGCGCGTCCGAGTTTCGTTGGTGCAGGAGGTCACGGTGATCTCGCTGCACGACCGATTGGTGTTCATGTAGACGCAGTGCCCGTTGTTCATAGCCGGATCATGAATTTGCAACTGGCTGCCGTGGTCGACGCAATCCTGGACCTGACGAGACGTGCAAACCTGGACCGTGTAATTCTCCGGATCGTTGGGTTGGTTACAGACCGCGTTCATCAGGCGAAAGGCCTTGCTCGCCAGATCCGCCAGCGGGGGCTCGGCTGCCGGTGCGGGCACCATCATGGCGAAGTGAACGTCTCCGTTCGCGCTCACGGAGAACAGGTCCTTCATCGAAAAGCCCGTGGGGTTGTTCTTGAGCGAGGTTTGCACGAACTCCTTGAGGGGCGGCTCAGCCTTGAAGTTCACGCGCACGGACGCGCCCGGCGTGATTTCAGCCCCGCCGAGGTCCAGCGCGTACGAGTAGCGTCCCAGCGGCAGGTTGTCTCCGAATTTGGTCGTGTCGATGTGGTCAAAACCCGGGGAGACGGCCTTGACTGAACTCGGCTGCGCCTCATAGATGCGGGTGACGCGCACCTGGGCGTCTTTGTTGAGGGCGCCGGGCGAGAAGGTCACCTCGATGGTGCCGTCCGCGTTCGCGAACTTGCCCCCTTTCTCTGCCGTCACGCTGTGGATGTCTCCGTTGGCCGGATGCAAGCGCACCGAGTAGCGAGGCACGACCTTGATCCGCGAGGGCACGATACCGGTGGCCTGGGCGATGGCCACCAGGTATTCCTGGCCTTGGGGGAGGCTGGTTTGCATCGTCACGATGCCTTGGGCGTCTGACGTGAGTCGCTCCTCGCCCACCTGCAGGACCGCCCCTTCGATGGGTTGGCCCGCCAGGTCTCGCAGCTGAAACTGGTTCGCTTCCAGGGAGACGGTGGGAGATTCGAGGCCCGTATCGCGCATCAGCTGCGCCGCTTTGGCCTGAGGGTCTGCCTTGACCTTGGCGCTGCTGGTCACCTTGCCGGTGTCCTCAGAAGCCGTCGGCGGGGCGGCCTGACATGCCGCCACCGCAAGCAGCAGCATAGCGATGCTGGATCGGGTCAATGTGGCGCGGTTCATCACGATTCTCCTTTCAATCCCACGGGGGCGGGGCACACAAATGGTCAACACGTTCTCGAACGGAACGTGTGAATTCCGTTGCTCTAATGGGCTCTTACCCAAGCTTGAGCGGCTCAAGCGGAAATCTCACCCAAGCTGAGCTGGCTTAATCTTGAGATAACCTGAGCTGTGATTGTCCGGTCCGCTCAGGGCGTCTTTCGCACATAGCGCAGCCGGGCTGCGCTGCCCGAAACCCCCAGGTCATACGCGAACAGGCCCAGCATGTTGCCGTTGCTGCGGTCGATGTGTTCCGCCAACCCCAGAATCGCCCCGACCCGGGCCAGGCTGCCGCTGGCTGCATTCGTGTAGGCGGCCTCCTGGCTGCCCAGCACGGTCAGGACCCGGCCATCGGGTTCGACCCGCCGCAGGCGCGGCGTTTCGCGCTCGCCAAAATAGACATGGCCGGCCAGGTCGGCGGCCAGCGCGATCGGCGATTTCAGGCGGGCCGTGCCCGCCGGGCCATCGATGGCCCCCTCCGAACCCGGGGTGCCAGCCAGCAAGCCCACCTGGCCTTCCAGAAGGAAGGCGGTCGGCACCAGGGCGGTCGAGAACGTGACGGTGCCTGGCAGGGTGCGCAGGCAGTGGTTGTTGGTGTCTGCGACCACGATGGAACCCGTCAAGGTGGGAGAGAGCAGCAAGGACGCCAGGCTCACCTGGCATTTCAGGGACAGGGCGGTCGGGCGATTGAACCGGGCGGCGCTGGCGGAAACGGTGCCTGCCACGGCGACGCCCGGGGTGGTTGACTTCCCTCCTGCCACGAACTCCACGTTGTAGGGCGCCGCGGCCACATTGACCTTGCGGATGCTGTGATAGCCCGCGTCAGCGAAGTACAGGTCATCGTTGATGAGCAACAGGCCGTGAGGTTCCATCAGGGTGGCCGAAGCACCCGGACCGTCGAGGTAGGCCGCGTCTGGTGGGGTGTTGGCGTTGCCTGCGATGACGTCGAATTTGAGCGTGTCCGTGGCCGTTTTGGGAAAGGTGAGCCGCACGATGCGCTTCAGGAAGGAGTCTGCGATGTAGAGGGCGCCGCGCTTGGGGTCGTAGGCCAGCCCGCGAGGCTTGTTCAAGGTGGAGTTCTGCGCGTCGGGATCTCCCGTTCCTCCCCAGCCCACTGCGCCGGCTGGGTTGACGTTCATCAGCGTCTTGTAGGCCGGGTCGGTGTAGTGGACCAACACGTTGGTCGCGCCCGCCAGCGGCATGGGGGCCATGCCGATGCCCTCCGGGCTTTTGCCGATCAAGGCCGTGTCGCCTTTTGGGTTGACGATGGTTGTGGGATTGCCGTCAATCTGGCCACCAGCCAGAAACTCGATCGAAAACGCCTGGCCGGTGTAGAGAATCGGGTTCGTCTGGCTCGCGACGGGCTGCGTGCCGCTGCTCACGGTCGTTTGGGTGCCCGTGGCCGTGGAGGGTTGGGTGGTGCTCGCGATCGGGGTGGGGGTGGGCGAGGGGGGGGCGGTCGCGGAGGCGGTCGGGGTGGCGGTCACCGCCGTGTTGCTGGCCGTCGGATTGGGGGACCCCGGGGCGAAGCTGGCAGATGGCGAATCGCTTTGATTGGCCGCTGGGCTGCTCTTGGAGGCCGTTTTGGGCTTCTTCGTCGTGCCTGATAGCTCGCTGGTCTCTGGCGTGCTGGGGCTCTGGCAGGCCTGCGCGGCCATCACCACTCCCGCGAAGCTCAGAACCAGCCATCTGGCGCGCACGCTCTCGACCTCTTGCCGCACGGGCGGTCCCGTCATCCCTTGATGACCTTCGCCCAGGGTTTCATACCCAACCTTGCCCTGGTCCTCGACGTCCGCCCTGAGGCGCCCGTGACGCTCACTCTCGCGGGTGCTAGCATGAAGGCTCGGATACGCTGCGGTTTTTGCCGCGTTTGCTGGATGAGGCGCCTCGACGATGCTAGCTGCCACGCCGCAATGGGCGACCGCCTGTCTGCCTTTGGCGCAAGCGGCGCTGGACCTGGCCCGCTCGCTGGGGGCCAGCTATGCGGACGTGCGCTGCGTCGAACGGCTGGTCGACACCGTCGCCACCCGCGATGGCAGGCCGGAAGGCACCACCACGGACCTCAGCCGTGGGTTTGGGGTTCGGGTGTTGCTGGGCGGCGCCTGGGGGTTCGCCAGTTCGTCACAGCTGACCCGAGCCGAAGTCGAACGGGTCACGCGGATGGCGATCGCCACGGCCAAGGCCAGCGCCACGGTGGCCGGGCGCCCGGTTTCGCTGGGCCCGCCGCTGGTCGTGCAAGGCCGCTACGAAACGCCGCTGCAGGAGGACCCCTTCCAGGTGCCCGTGGAGACCAAGCTGGCCATCTTGATGGAGGCGGAGAGCGCCATGCGGGCCGTTCCGGGGGTGCGGGTCACCAGTGGGGTGATCACCTGTCAGCGGGAAACCAAACTGTTTCTCAGCAGTGAAGGCAGTTACCTCGAGCAGGTCCTGACGGAGACCGGCTGCGGCATCGAGGCCACGGCCGTCGGCGAGACGGAAGTTCAGACGCGCTCGTATCCCAATTCTTTCGGACGCCATCAGGCCACCCGCGGTTACGAAATGGTACGCGAACTCGACCTGCCGGGCCACGCCACGCGCATCGCTGAAGAGGCGGCCGCGCTGCTGCGGGCGGACCCGTGCCCCAGCACGGTCACGACCCTGATTCTCGATCCCACCCAGCTGGCCTTGCAGATTCACGAGTCGATCGGTCACGCCATCGAACTCGACCGGGTGCTCGGTTACGAGGCCGCCTTCGCGGGCACCAGCTTCCTGAACCCGGGCATGCGGGAAAGCTTTCAGTACGCCTCGCCGATCGTCACCGTGTCGGCCGATGCCACCCTGCCTGGCGGCCTGGGCACCTTTGGCTGGGACGATGAGGGTGTGCCGGCCCAGCGCGTGCCGATCATCGAGGCCGGTCGCTTCACGGGCTTTCTCTCTTGTCGCGAGACCGCAGCCCAGCTCGGTCTGCCGAGCGGCGGCATGGCGCGCGCGGACAACTGGAATCGCATTCCCATGGTGCGCATGACCAACGTCAACTTGGAGCCCGGCAGCGGCACCTTGGCGGACATCATCGCCGACACCGACGACGGCATTTACATGCACACCAACCGCAGCTGGAGCATCGACGACAAGCGGGTCAATTTCCAGTTCGGCGCGCAGATTGCCTGGGAGGTCAAGCGTGGTCGACTCGGGCGGATGCTGAAAAATCCGACCTACACGGGTATCACGCCGATTTTCTGGGCCGGCTGCGATGCGATTGCGGGCGCCTCGGAATGGCAGATCTGGGGAACCCCGAACTGCGGCAAGGGGCAACCCATGCAAGTGGCCCATGTGGGCCACGGCGCGAGTCCTGCCCGCTTCCGTCAGGTGCAAGTCGGCCTGGCTCGCTGAGTCCCGTTTCCCCTCCACCCACCGCGAGGCATTCCCCGTGTCGGCAGTACAAACCGAAATTCGCGACGAAGCGTCTTTACACGCCCTGGCGGAACAGGTGCTCGCCCAAGCGCGTCAGGTCGGGGATGCGGCTCAGGTGACCCTGCGCGGGGAGACCGCCCATCTGACCCGCTTTGCCGGTAATCGGATTCATCAGAACGTCAGTGAGTGTGACCTCAGCGTCAGCGTGCGCGTGGCGCTCGGGCAGAAACTGGGGGAAGCCAGCACGAATGACCTGTCCCCGGCAGGGCTTCGCGACGCGGTGGCGCGGGCCGCGGCCATTGCCCGCCTGCACGCCCCTGATCCTGATTTCCCCGGCTTTGCCCCTCGCTACGGCATCGACCCGATTCCCCTGGCCCATTCCCCCCGCACGCGGGGCTTCGAACCGGTCGATCGGGCACGCGTCGTGGCGCACGTGTGCCGCGACGCCGCGCTCGAAGGTTTGACGGCCGCGGGGGCTTTCCAGACGGGCGTTCGCCAGCTGGCGATCGCCACCAGCGAGGGGGCCTGGGCCCATCACCTCGGCACGACGGCCCATTTCAATACCGTCGTCATGGGCGAAGATTCCAGTGGCTGGGCCGCCGATACGCACCTCGACGCGGGGCTGATCGACGGCGAGGCGCTGGCCGAGGAGGCGATCGACCGGGCCATGCGCAGCCGACATCCGGTTGACCTGGAGCCGGGCGAGTATCCGGTGATCCTGGAGGAGTACGCCGTACTGGAACTGCTGAGCTACCTCGGGCGCGCTTTCGGCGCCGAAGATGTGGCCGAGGGGCGTTCCTTCCTGTCCGGCCGGAGCGGCGAGCCCTTGATTCCCTCCGCGCTGACCATCATCGATGATCCGCGTGATGTCAATGGCTTGCCGGTCCCCTTCGACGACGAAGGCGTGCCCTCTCGTCGCGTCCCGCTGTTCGAACACGGGGTGGCCGGCCACCCCGTCCATGACCGGCGCTCGGCCCTGGCTGCGGGGTGCTCCTCCACCGGCCATCACGTTGCCGGAGGCGCCTTCTGGAAGTCGGGCCCACGGGCGGCCCACGTGCAGATGCTCCCCGGTCACGCCTCGAAAGACGAGATGCTGCAGGCCACCGACCGGGGCATTCTGGTGACGCGGTTTCACTATGTGAACCAGCTGGACCCTCGTCGCACCCTGCTGACGGGCATGACGCGTGACGGGACCTTCCTGGTGGAGGGGGGCAAGGTCGTGCGTCCGCTGCGGAACTTGCGCTTTACCCAAGCTTGGCTGGAGGCCCTGCAAGGGGTCGATATGGTGGGACGGACCACCAAACTCGGACTCAACTGGGCCGGCGGTGCTTGCCGGGCGCCGGCGCTGCGCGTCGGGCGCTTTCGGTTCACGGGCAAGACGACCTTCTGATGCGTCCAGGGCGCCCCAGGCCGCGTGGGCTGGGGCATCGGAGGGAGCGGCACGCGACGTGACGGCCCGGCCGCGAGGCTCAAGCACCGGCAGGCGATGGATGGGCGGTCAGCCGCCTTGGGCCACGATCCAGCTGACCAGTCCGAGGAGCAGGGGCCGCCGTTTCGGCAACCCGGCCTGGCGAGCCTCTTGCGCCTGCCGGTGGGGGCCCAGGCTGGCTTCGATTTCGGCGAGCGCGGCCTCTTCCCGGGCCTCGGTGGACTGAAATTCCTCACGAATGAGTTGCAGTTCACCGGGGTCCAGCCAATGCCCCCCGCACTGCGGGCAGCTTTCAATTTGAATTTTCCGCTTGACGCTGAAGAAATGGCTGAACAGGGCGACCTCGTCGCAGCGTGGGCAAACCCGACGCGCGCCACTGGCAGCCGTGCCTGCCTTCGCCTCCTCGCTCGACAGCTTCAGCACCGGCGAGTCAGGATGCTCGTGGCGCTCGTCGAGGCGTTGCAACTCGAAGTGGTCGAACCACAGACCGCGGCAGCCCGTCGCACAGACGTCGACGAAGAGGCCAGGCGCCGCTTCCGTGGCCGTCAATGGGGCTTGGCAGGCAGGACAATTCAACGATCGAACCTCGCGGCGGAAGGGGGGCGAGGCACGCAGACGAGCGAGACGCCGGCGGTGGCTCTTCCCAAGATGGTGTGACGCGTGAGATCATACCCGGCGGACTGTCGCACGTTGCATCGTGTTATGTTGGAATGGGTCGTGCGCGATGCGTCACCTTCGACAGTTCGCCCCCGGGCATACCGTCGGTTTGCCCGGGCTGCGGGGAATAATGGGCCCGGATTTGCCCCCATGCGGATGGGGCCGGGGGTATCCACGGGGTGGATGCCGGGTCAGCCTCAGAGAGTCGTCCAACGTGTCCGAATTTTTCTCCAAACGACACTTTGCCTGTGGCCTGGCGGTCCTGAGTCTGCTGGCGGCCGCGTGTACGAATCCCGCCAATCCCGACCTGCCCGGCTCGACGCAACCATCGGCTGAACCCACCCCTGTGGTTCTGCCCTCGATCCCGGCCAGTCGCACGGAACGCTGGCAACTTCGCGGGCAGGTGCTGCTGCAGGGCCAACCGCTGGCGGGGGCCACGGTGCGGGCCTACGACTTTGCCTCCGGCGACCCTGTTTCATTCCAAGGAGCGGCCGAGGCGGGGCAGGCAGCTGGAACGCGCGAATTCGTCAAGGCCGATGCCCAGGGAGCCTTCGAGGCCGTGGTCGTGCGCACGCGCCATCTGCACGCGCTCAAGCTCGTGGCCGAGCAGGATGGCCGCGTCTTTGTGGCTTGCGTGGATGCGGCCGGCGCGGGGCTCGGGCTGGCGGCTCCGAGTGCCTATGGCTTGTTTCAAACGGGTGATGGCAGCGGGACCTTGCCCGTCTCCCTGCGCCTCACGGCGGCCAGCACGCTGGCCGTGAAGGCCTTCGAGGGGGCCATCAAGGCGCAGTTTCGCCTGAGTGACGGGGTGTTGCAGGCGGCACTCGGGACCCTGTTTGAGAACGCGGCCGAATCGGAGCGTTCGGCGTCGCAGCGTTTCACGGAAAAGCCGGACCTGGAACTGCAGATGGCCACTGGCCTGGACGGGCAGGGCGAGTTGAAGCAACTCTCGGCCTTTCGACGGGTGCTGCAGGACCTGGGGGTTGCCGAAGATGTCAGCCGACGCGTGGGCGAGGCGTTGACCGCCTTCATCGCCGCCTCGGCGCAACGTGAGGTCAAGGCCGGTCTGGAACCGCTCTCGATCGAAGACTTCCCCGTGGGCCAGGTGACGGTTTCGCCGACCGGAGAATTTTCTTTTACGGACGCCAGCGGAAGAGTGTTGACGGGCGCGTTTGGGCCCAATGGGTCCTCTCCTGCGCCGCTGGCACCCTTGCCTTCCCCCACCTCGACACCGGCCCCTGCGCGAGGCGGAGGCGGCGGAGGCGGCGGAGGCGGCGGGGGCCGTGGCGGTGGCTCCGTCGCACCGACTCCCACGCCTGTTCCAACCCCTGGGGTGCGCCTGCTGGCCGGTGGCCTGCCCTTCACCAATCCGCCTGAGGATGGCAACGCCATCGCCTCTGCGACCCTGTGGAGCCCCCTCGCCCTGACGCTCGATGCAAGTGGCACCCTCTATTTCATCGAGAAACGCCAAAATCCTTCCTTCGGCAGCTTCGCGGTGCGGCGTTTTACTCCCGGCGTCACCGCGGATGTGCCGGGAACGGTGGATATCCTGGCCGGAAACCACACCTTGCCCGGTACGACGGCCGGAAATGCGGTCACCGCTCGGTTTGAGTCCTTGCGGGATATTGAACTGGGTGACCTGGACGGCTATCTGTACGTGTCACAAACGCAAGCTCTGCGTCGCGTCAATACCCTGACTGGTCAGGTGGACGACCTGCTCGGCCCCGTCGCCCCGATCTTCACGGCATCAGGGGCAAGTCTGCTCGGCCTCGATGTCAGGGGCAGCCTTGCACCAGGGGCCACGGGATCACTCTATGTCGCCGACTCGACGGGGCATCGGGTGTTGCGTTACGACCAGGCCTCCGGGGTGGTGGTGATAGCCGGCAATGGGAATCAGCCCTCCATCTTCCAGGCTCAAACCGATGGGGATGCTCTGGCGTCCGCCACCTTCGTGGGCCCCTACGACGTGGCTGTGGATGCGACGGGAACGGTGTACATCATGGACCTGCTCTCGATCCGGCGCTATGACCCCATCACGCACACTGTCAGCACCCTTTGTGGGAACGAGGGCCTTGCTGGCGCCTACGTAGATGGGGTGGCGACGGCGGCCCGCTTCACCCCGATGAACAACGCTCGCTTGACCTTTGCCAGCAATGGCGAGTTGCTGGTGCGCAATCTGGACCCTGGCAGTCAGGGCGGCCGCGGTGGGTTGATTCGACGCATCAAGCTCAGCGGGGAGGTTCAGACGGAATTGCCTCTGCTGGCCCCTCTGGTGATGTTCAATGAGGTGGGGGGCCTGGCCATCGGTCCGGGAGGCATCCTCTATGTCGGGGACTATGGGAGTGACGGGGCGCGCTTGCTTCGGCTAACGGCGCCCTGACAGGCCGTTTGGTCTGGCGAGACAGCCATTGGTCGGCAGGAGTCAGGGCGGGTATAATCGGCCTCCCCAGGCCGGATGCCGGGCGGCCCGGGTGGTGCGGGGAAGGACGAAGCGAGGGCATCGTGGCAAGACTGTTCGGAACCGATGGGGTGCGGGGGCTGGCCAACCGCGAGCTGACGCCGGAACGCGCGTTTGAACTGGGGCGCGCCGGGGCGGCCTACCTGCGGGCGCAGAGCCAGGAAGCACATCCCACGGTGGTGGTGGGCAAGGACACGCGACGCTCCGGCGATATGCTGGAGGCGGCCCTCTGCGCCGGCATCTGCGCGGTCGGCGTGAATGTGAAACGTCTGGGCGTGTTGCCGACGCCCGGCGTCGCCTGGCTCACGCGTCGACTCGGCGCGGTGGCGGGCGTGATGATCTCGGCCAGCCACAATCCCTCGCCGGACAACGGCATCAAGTTCTTCGGTTCCAACGGCTTCAAATTGCCGGATGCGGTGGAGGATGCCATCGAGAGCCTGATGAACCAGCCCGGTGAGATCCCGCGCCCGGTAGGGGAAGCGCTCGGTCGCATTTCGGAGGCGCACGACCTGACGGCACGCTACCTCGACGACGTGGCGGCCCTGCTGCCGGCCGGTCTCTCGGGCCTCAAGGTGGTGGTCGATTGCGGTCACGGCGCGGCCTATGCGCTGGGCCCTGCCTTGCTCCGGCGGCTGGGCGCCGAGGTGATTCCGCTGCACACCGAACCCGATGGCGACAACATCAACCGGGAATGTGGGTCCACCCATCTGCATTTCCTGCAGGAGGCCGTGGTGGCCGCCAAGGCCGATCTGGGCCTGGCGTTCGATGGCGATGCGGATCGCCTGCTGGCTGTCGACCACACCGGGGTATCGGTCGACGGCGATCGTCTGATGCTGATTTGCCTGCGGCACGGCGTCTCGACCGGACGGTTGGCCTCGCCCTCGGTGGTGGCCACCGTGATGAGCAACATGGGCTTCGAGGATGCGATCAAGGCCATGGGGGGGGAATTCGTGCGCGCTAAGGTGGGCGATCGCTATGTGCTCGAAGAGATGCTGCGCCGCAACATTCGGTTGGGCGGCGAGCAGAGCGGCCATCTGATCTTTCTGGACGACAACACCACGGGTGATGGTCTGATCAGCGCGCTGCGCGTGCTCGAGGCGGTGCGGGCCAGCGGGCGCTCGCTGCGCGACCTGGCGGCCGACATGGTCAGCTATCCCCAACTGCTCCACAACCTGCGCGTGCAGCACCTGGCGGGTTGGGCCGAGAACGCCAGCATCGCCGCGGCCGTGGCGGAAGCTGAGCAGGAATTGCGTGGAACGGGGCGTATCCTGCTGCGGGCCTCAGGCACCGAGGCGTTGCTGCGCTTGATGGTGGAAGGGCGCGAGCAGGCGCAGATCGAGGCGATCGCCTCACGTCTGGCCAAGGTGATCTACCAGGAACTCAGCCCCGCCCCGACCGTGCTGGCCTGAGCGCGCCGAGCACGGACGCGGATTCCCCGATGCGCAACGACAAGGTGCTCGCCCGCCTGCATGAGAGCCTCGCAGCCGGCCTACCGGTGGCGTTGGCGACGGTGACCGGAATCTCGGGTTCGATTCCGACCGAGGTCGGGGCCAAGTTGTTGGTGGATGCGCAGGGGCAGATCCTCGCCGGGACGGTGGGCGGCGGCGCCTTGGAGGCCGTGGTGATTCATCGCCTGGTGCGGGCGATCGCCGAGCGGGCGCCCCTGGAACTGGAACACCACCTCACGGACGACGAGGCCTCCACCCTCGGCATGACCTGCGGGGGCAGCATCCGGTTGTTTTTGGAGCCCTATGTGGCCCATCCCCGGCTGGTGCTGGTGGGGGCAGGGCATGTCAATCAGGCCGTGGCCCGCCTGGCCAGGGACCTTGACTATGACCTCTGGGTCATCGACGATCGCCCCCAGTGGGTGACGGCCGACTATTTTCCTCACGCGCAGCGGCTGGAACTGGTGGCCTCCCTGCGGTCCCCCTTCGAATCGCTCACGCACACCGAGGAGGCTTTCCTGGTGATCGCGACCCGTTGCCACGCCACGGATCGGCTCGTTCTGCGGGAGGCTGCCCGGCGGCCGTGGCGGTACGTGGGCATGATCGGGTCGGCGCACAAGGTCGAGACGATCGTGGCCGAATTTCGGGCCGACGGTGGCCTGGGTACCCTGGACGGCCGCCTGCGGGCACCGATCGGGTTGGACCTCGGTGGCAAGTCACCGGCCTCCGTGGCGCTCTCCATTCTGGCTGAGGTGCAGATGACCCGGTATGGCCGGCCGGGTGTGCCCCTGACGGGGCGCGTGGCCGGTCCGGCGCAGGAGTCTGTATGAATCTCTCCGAGACGGCTGCCATCCTGACCGCTGCAGGACGCTCCGTTCGTATGGGTACCCCCAAGGCGCTGCTCGACTGGGCCGGGAAGCCCCTGATCGCCCATCAGGTTGCCGCCTTGGCCGGTTGCGCCCAGGTGCTCGTGGTGCTCGGCCACGAGGCGTTGGCCGTGCGTCCGTTCGTTCCGACGGGCCCTCGCGTCACGGTGCTGGACAACCCCGATTTCGAGGCGGGCAGGGCCAGCTCGATCGCGCTGGCCTGCCGCTTTCTGGCCTCGTCCCCGGCGCCGCGCGGGGTGCTGCTGGTGGCGGTGGACCAGCCCCTGCCGCCCGCCTTGCCGCGATTCTTGATGGATCGCGTCGCGGGAGACAGCCTCGCGGTCCAGCCGGTTTTCGAGGGACGTTGTGGGCATCCCGTCTGGATTCATCGTTCATTGCTGCCGGAACTGCTGCGACTGGAGGCGCATCCAGAGGGTCTGCGCTCGTTGCTTCAGCAGCACAGGGACCACCTTCAGGAGGTCCCTGTGCCGTTCCCGGAAGTCCTGCTGAACCTCAACCATCCCGAGGACTACGAGGCGGCTCGCGCCGCGTGTCTCTGAGGCTCTCTCACATCTGCACCCGGGGCCAGAAGAATTCGAACCATTCCCGCGGGCGCTGCTCCATAAAGATGCGCTCGTAGGTCTCGTGTTTCGCGGGTGTCCGGTTGATGGCCTTGAGCGAGCGCAGCGTGCGAGACTCGGTATCGAAGGTCCCCAGCAGCGTCAATGGACGCTCCTGGGATGCGTAAGGGACCGATGGGTCCCAACGCTCCGCCTTCGTGGCAAAGGCCACCAGATTATCCTTGAACGGGTGGGTCTGCAAGTCGTAGTGTCGCCCCATGACCGGGAAGCCGGCCCCGCGATCCAACAGCAGTTTCTCGATAAAGAACTTGGATTCCTCCGCGTTCGGGCGCAGCAGCCCGAGGGCCACCAGAACGCGACGCATGAAGCTGCTCTCGGCCTTGGTTGCGGTGGCGGCCGCCTGGCGGCTGAGTGCCACGGCATCGGCCGTCATGACACGCTCGGCAGCGGCCTCCACCTGGCGGCGAACGCTCGGGGCCGCGTGTTCGGCGGCTTCGACGAGGCCTTTGCGGGCGGCTTGCACGATGGGGGTGATGGCGGACATCGGGCACCTCTCAGGGCGATGCGGTGGGGACACGAGTCTTGTGCTCGCTCCATCCAACGTGTCACCAACAAGTCTCCCGGCAATAGTAATAATCGCTTTAAATTGGGGGAAAGGTGAGGTTTCAGGACTTGCCTGATCGCGGCGTCGGGATGCCTGGTCGATTGATAGCCCCGTCGTGACTGATGATGGTGTTTATCCATGATTGGCTGGGGTAAGCATGGGATAGCTGTTTTCCTGGCTGGATTCGGCTGCCGTTGAGGTCCCGCCAGGGCCGTTTCGCTTTCGCCGGAGTCATTCCATTCGGCGAGCGCTGCACCCAAGGAGCTGACGCGTGCCAGGCAATTACGAAGCGATGGGGAGTGCCCTGCCGAGCCGAGCAGATATGGTGGCGTTGCTGGTCAGCGCTGGCAAACGCACCGAGCAGCAACTCGCGGGTAAGACCCGCCAGCAGATCTATCAGCAAGATTACCTTCCCGCGTTTTCGAAGGACCAGGTGTTGACCACCGACCAGGTCAAGCATATGGGGTCGAAACTGGGTTGGGATCAGGGCCAACTCGACGCTGCCCTGAACCGAGCGCAAGGTCCTGGCAGCGGATTTCTCGGCATCGGTGGAAGCAACCAGGAAATCACGCGCGGCGAGTTTACCCGGCTGGTGGCGGAGATGGGGGGCAACTCCCCCAAGGTCATGCTACAGACCTTGCTGACCGACCACGTGACTTTCAGGCAATGGAACTTCTCCACCCTGAACCAACGGGCCATCCGAGATGAGGCGGAGGGTCAAGGCCGAGCGCTGCTGAGGACCGCGCAGGACGTCTCGAAGTCACCAGCCGAACGCCTTCAAGCGGCGGATGCCTTGATTGAGCTGTCGCGTGGCTACGATGCAGCCACCAGGGCCACAGGGTTTTTCCCGGTGTTCAAATTCGGTGACTTCGTCAACCGTCCCCCTGCGGAACGCACACTGGCGAGCATGGCCCGTGCCGCCGAGGCCCTGAAGGCTTCGCTCGGGGCCGGCGCAGCCGTCCCAGGTGCCAGCGGCAGGCCCGCGACAGGACGTTTCGGTTGCGCCCGGACCGCCAGCTGGTCCCAAGCCGGCGGCAACGCCGCCTGCCGCGGCTACCCCGCCAGCGTCGGCGGCCCAGCTGGCGATCCCCACGACCATCTCCGTCCCAGGGATCGGAGAACTCAATCCGGTGGAGCTGCTGGTCGCGAATCTCGACCGCTCGTCCATTTCCATCCCGGGCCTGTCGTTGTCCCTTCCGGTGCCGGGGGGCGTCTCGCTGCGCACCTTCCTTGACCAGAACGCGAACCAGACGTCCCTTTCCATCCCTGGCTTTCCGGCCATCCCGCTACCGGAAGGCTTTACGGTTCGCACCCTGATGAATGAGGTGCTCACCAGGGCCGCCTCAGCGCCAGCCGCGCCGCCAGCCGCGCCGCCCGATCGGCCTGCCGGTGCCTTGGCGGCCGCCCTCCAGAACAAGGTCCCCATCCCGGTGATCAGTGCGGCACTAGGCGTGTTTCGATAGCGAATTCGACGGTCGAGTTCGCAGCGAGGCGGGAATCGAGGCGATCCGGAGCGCCACTCCGGCTCGCCTCCGCGCGCTCAGACCAGGTGTACCTCGGCGCTGACGGATTCCAAGGCTCGTTTGACTTCCTCGGCATCCAGGCGACGCACTCGGTGCATGATCGCGTAAGGAACCTGTTCCACCACCGCCTTGGTGTGGCTCAGGTCCCAGCCCGTGATGCGGCGCAGCACACTGATCACCTCCAGCACGTGGGGGCCGGTGGCGTGCAGCAGCACATCCACCGTGTCGGGATTCGCCAGGTCCACGGTGTCCCCCGGCACGTGCTCGCGAACACGGCGCACCACCACCAAGGCGCCGGCTGCCTCGACGCGCGCGCGAAGGAACTCGGCCCGCTCGGCATCGCCGGCGGTTGGGAGAGGCGCTGGCAGGTTCTCGAGCAGGCGCTTGCTATCGAGCACGCTGAGCTCGGTGGCCTGACTGATGGCTTTGATCACCTCCAGTGGTTGCTCCCCTGCGGTCAGCAGTAACACCTGCCAGACCACGTTGTCCTCCGCGCCGGGGGCCACGATTTCCCTGACTTCCTGAACCTCGATGCTGGCGATGTCCACGCCCCATCCGAGGGCCGTCTCGTTCACGGCCTTCTTGATGCCGCGCCCCAGTTGCTTGCGGTCGCTGGCCCCGATCAGGCGTTCGGGCGCCAGCGTGCCTGCCGCACTCTCGAAGGCCAGCTCGATCAGTTGCGCGATCGCCGCTTGCAGGCGTGTCTGGCGCATCACGAGCGCTGCCACGTCCGGCTGCAAGATGCTGAATTCCACATCGAGACGCGCGGCAATCCAGGCGCCGTTCCCGGCCTGAATGCCGGGGAATTCCAGCGCCAATCGCTGGGGCCTCACGGAGACCCGTTCCACCGTTTCAAAGCCAGGAATACAAAACAGCAGGCCTGGGCCCTTGATGCGCAGGTCGCCATTGCGACGCATCACCACCGCGCGTTCACCCTCGCCCACGCGCACCAGGCAGAAATGGACCAGCAGCAAGGCGGAGCCCCCGCACAGGGCCGCGGTGATCAGCAGGGAAATCAGAATCGCCCACACGGCTGCTGCCCCGCGTTTTCAGGGCGTTCGGCTGACCTGCGTCGGCCTGTTGACTGGGGATTGCGTCACACCGGCAAAGCCAACCTTGTAATTGTTCTCGGCATTCCAGAGCAGGTAGCCCGTGCCGTTGGCCTGGCTGTTGGCTTTGATCTGACGGGCCACGTAAGCGGGGCCGTAATTGCGAATGCGATAGGGGAAGGCTTGCAGCCACGGCCGAATCACCACCCCGCTACCGGCGGTCTTCTTGGCGACCTTTTTCACCCCTTCCCCGATGAAATACTCCGGGTGATCAGGGGGGTAACTCAGGTTGTCGAAGTTCTTGTAGAAGTGCGAGGGATAGAGCATCGGACTGAGCACGTCGAGGTGGTGTCCCAGGTCTTCCAGGCGTTGGCCTGTGATGCGGACGTCGATGCCCTGGTCCCAGGCCACGACCCCATAGACATCGGCCGAGATCAGGGCACCACTCGGGCTGAGGGTCTCGTAGGCGCGCTTGGCAAAAGCTGTGATGACCTGGTGCTTCAGCGGCTGGGATTTCATGCTCTGCCAGGCCACGTCGGGCGTGTCGCCTTGGGCAGGGAAACGCACGTAGTCGTACTGAAGCTCATCGACGCCAGCCGCAATCAATTCCTTGGCCAGCGCCAGGTTATAGTCCTGGACGGCGGGAATCGAGGCATCGACCCAGGCCAGCACACCGACCTCACGCCACGGTGCGCCCGTTCGCTTGGA